>NZ_AMRI01000007.1 GCF_000299915.1 Gallaecimonas xiamenensis 3-C-1 | reverse complement strand
GGGCGCTTGGGCGCCCTTTTTTCAACGGAACAGGTCGTTGATCATCTTCAGGGTGTCGCGGATATGGCTGAGGCGGGTGGGGATCACCATGATGGTGTCGTCACCGGCAATGGTGCCCATGATGCCGTCGGCCTTGGTAAAGGAATCCAGCAAGCGAGCGATCAGCTGGGCCGAGCCGGGGCTGGTCTTGATGACGATCATCGACTCGTTGTGGTCCACGTCCACCACCAGATTCTTGAGCTGGCTGGTGGCGGTGGGTACGCCCAATTCCGCCGGTAGGCAGTAGACCATTTCCTGACGGGCGTTACGGGTCCGCACGGCACCGAATTTGGTGAGCATGCGTGAGACCTTGGATTGGCTGATATTCTCGAATCCCTGGCCCTGCAGCGCCGTGACAATCTCGCTTTGGGAGCCGCAACGTTCTTCCTTGAGAAGTTGCTTGAAGGATTTGATCAAGGCTTCTTGATTGTTTTGGGTCATCGTCTTTGCGTCCTACAGGCGATGGAGCCTGCATAATCATGCACAACCGTCATGGTAGCATGGCCGCCGTGCTTTGGCAGCTTGCATCCCTTTACGTTCGCTGTCAGGCTTGGGGCAATTGATCAGATAGGAGTGGTATCTGAAGGTGATGCGCGAAGCGGTTTGGCTTGGCCTGTTGTACTGCTGCACTTTAGGAACGGCCTGGGCAGAGGAAAAGCCCGATGCTGGCAAGCCCTTGGTGTTCGGCACCGAAGCCACTTATCCCCCCTTTGAATTCAGGGACGATGCCGGCCAATTGGTTGGCATCGACATCGATCTTGCCCATGCGGTCTGCGAGCAGCTGGCCCGTCCCTGCATCATCATAGAACACCCCTTCGACAGCCTCCTCGACGAGCTGGAGGACGGCGAACTGGACGCCGTGGTGGCGGCTTTGGACATCAGTTCCCATTACGACAATTCAGTACGCTTCTCCGATCCCTACTACCGTAACGGCGCCGTCTACATCACCCTCAAAGACGCCAACGACAGGGCGGCCCGCAGCGGCTATATCGGGGTGCAGAACGGGTCTAGCCACCAGCAATACCTGATTGACCAGCGCCAATGGCAGCTGACCAGCTACGACGAGCTGAGTGGTGCCCTGGTGGAGCTGCGCACCGGCAAGATCAGCGCCATCTTCCTTGACTCGGCGGTGGCCAACGCCTGGTTGTCAGACCCTGGCAACAGTGATTTACGGCTGCTGGGTACTCCGGTCAGGGATCTGCGCTACTTTGGCCGTGGCATGGGTATAGCCCTGTCCCGGGATGATGCCAGCGACCATCTGCTGGACGCCATCAACAAGGCCCTGGAGGCCTTACGCCAGGACAATCAACTGGACCGCATCCTCTCCCATTACCTCAAAGTGCACTGATCTTGACGCCATTGGCCCTGCTCCTGGCGCCGCTCAGACCCGCTCCAATTGTTTTTTGACCGGCATTGGGCTAAGGTGCTGCGCACACCTGAACAGGTCAGACACAAGGGAGAAAATGCGATGAAAGTTGCCGTTCTTGGCGCCGCCGGTGGTATCGGTCAGGCTCTGTCTCTGCTGCTTAAAACCCAACTGCCCGCCGGTTCCGAACTGGCCCTGTACGACGTAGCCCCGGTTGTTCCCGGTGTTGCTGTTGACCTCAGCCACATCCCCACTGCCGTCAAGGTAGAAGGCTTTGGCCAAGAAAAACTGGCCGACGCCCTGACCGGCGCCGACGTAGTGCTGATCCCCGCCGGCGTGCCCCGCAAGCCTGGTATGGACCGTTCCGACCTTTTCAACGTCAACGCCGGCATCGTGCGCGCCCTGGTGGAAGCCATTGCCGACAACTGCCCCAAGGCGCTGATCGGTATCATCACCAACCCGGTGAACACCACTGTGGCCATCGCTGCCGAAGTGCTGAAAGCCAAAGGCGTGTACGACAAGAGCCGCCTGTTCGGTGTGACCACCCTGGACGTGATCCGCGCTGAAACCTTCATCGGCGAAGCCATGGGTAAAAACCCGGCCGACGTGAAAATCAACGTGATTGGCGGCCACTCCGGCGTCACCATCCTGCCGCTGCTGTCCCAGGTTGAAGGCCTGAGCTTGTCTGACGACGAAATCGCCGCCATGACCAAGCGTATCCAGAACGCCGGTACCGAAGTGGTTGAAGCCAAGGCCGGTGGCGGTTCCGCTACCCTGTCCATGGGCCAAGCCGCTGCCCGTTTCGGCCTGTCCCTGATCCGTGGCCTGAACGGCGAAGCCAACGTTGTTGAGTGCGCCTATGTTGACGGCGGCTCCGAGCACGCCCGCTTCTTTGCCCAGCCTATCCGCCTGGGTAAAAACGGTGTGGAAGAGATCCTACCCTGCGGCGACATCTCTGCCTTCGAACAAGGCGCTCTGGATGGCATGCTGGCCACCCTCAAAGGCGACATCACCCTGGGTGAAGAGTTCGTCAACGGCAAATAAGCTGCCGTGACCAAAAAAGGGAGCCATCAGGCTCCCTTTTTTATTGGTTTTCCAAATGATAAGCGCGGATACGGTTACCGTCCGGGTCGGCGGCAGTGAGGCTGTAGCCAAAGCCCAGTAGCTCGGGGGCTTGCAGTATCTCAAGACCCAGCTGGACCCAATCCTGATAGAGGGCATCCACTTCGGCCCTTGAGCCCAGAGCTATGCCGATCTCGCCGCTACCGCTGGGGGCCGTGACCGGCGGCTGTACCAGATCCTGGCGCCACAGGCCAAACTTGGTGCCTCCTTCCCACAAAAACAGGCAGAAGCCTTCCGACTGTTCCACTGGCGCCTTGCCCAGCAGGCGTTGATAGAAGCGGCCAGAGCCGACCACGTCAGCCACGTAAAACATTACAAATCCGGGATTTAGCACCTTATTCTCCTTGTCGTCTGGGCGCCCTTGTTGGCGCTGCAGGCAGATTAGGGGAGGGCACTGTCAGTTTTTGTCAGGAGCCGTCAAGGCCCTGATGGCGACGCCAACGTTGCATCAAAACCTGGCGGCCACCGGGGTAGGGGCTGTCCAGCAGTTCGACCTGGCCTAGGCGGTCGGTTCGGAAGTGGCGAAAGTCACTGCGCTCCTCACACCAGGCGGCCAGCACCCTGACCTGATCGAAAAAGGCGATGGCAAGGGGCCAGACGGTACGGCTGCTGTGCAGGCCTTTGAGATCCTGGTAGTGGATGTGCAAGCGGCGGCTGCGGCGTATGGCCTGCCTGACCAGGGCCATGTCGGCCTGTACCGGCAGCAGTTGGCGGCTGGGGGCCACCAACAGGGGAACGCTGGCAAGGTAATGACGCAGTTTGTCCGGCAGCACCGCCTCAACCTTGGCGGTCAGGTGCTGGGCGGCGCTGGCCAGGTCAGGATCGCTCTGGTTGGCCACCCAGCGGGCGCCCAGCATCAGCGCTTCAATTTCTTCTTCGCTGAACATCAAAGGGGGTAGCTGATGCCCTGGGGTCAGTTGGTAGCCTAGGCCTGGCTCGCTGCGGATATCGGCGCCCTGGGCCTGGAGGCTGGCGATATCGCGATAGAGGGTACGCAGGCTTATCCCCAGCCGGTCGGCCAACATCTGGCCGGCTACAGGGTAGCGGTGCAGCCGCAGCTCTTGCATCAACTGCAGTAGGCGTTCGGCGCGGGACATCCTATCCTCCAGGACAAAAAAGCCCGGCATGGCCGGGCTTTATTAAGTGGGGTTGTTCAGCTCTTGCGTTCAACGGCCACCTTGGCCAGGCCTACCAGGGCTTCCTTGTGGGGGCTGTCGGGCAGCACCGCCAGGGCGCTGATGGCCTTGTCTGCTTCTTCCAAGGCGCGTTGGTAGGTGTAGTCCAAAGAGCCCAGGCGATGCATGGCGGCCAGTACGGCATCGAGCTTGTCTCGGCCGTTGCCTTCTTCGATGGCCCGGCGAATAAGAGCCGCTTCTTCGGCATTGCCGTTATGCATGGCGTGCAGCAGGGGCAGGGTGGGCTTGCCTTCGGCCAGGTCGTCCCCCAGGTTCTTGCCCAGTTCGGCAGCGTCTGCCTCATAGTCGAGCAAGTCGTCAATCAGCTGAAAGGCGGTGCCCAGGTACATGCCGTAGTCGCTCATGGCCTGCTCCAGGTGGGGCTGGCCGCTGATCACTGCCGACAGGCCGGTGGCGGCCTCGAAGAGCTTGGCGGTCTTGCAGTAGATCACCTTCATGTAGCGCTCTTCGGTGGTGCCCGGGTCGTTGCAGTTCATCAGCTGCATTACTTCCCCTTCGGCGATGACGTTGGTGGCATCGGCCAGCACCTGCATCACCTTCATGGAGTCCAGACCCACCATCAGCTGGAAGGCGCGGGTATAGAGGAAGTCGCCAACCAGCACCGAGGCCTGGTTGCCAAAGAGGGCGTTGGCGGTTTCCCGGCCGCGGCGCAGGGTGGACTCGTCCACCACGTCGTCGTGCAGCAGGGTGGAGGTATGGATGAATTCCACCAAGGTGGCCAGGCGCACATGCTTGTCGCCCTCGTAGCCTAGGGCCCGCGCTGCCAGCACCGTCAGCATGGGGCGCAGCCGCTTGCCACCGGCGTTGATGATGTAAAAACTGAGCTGGTTAATCAGGGCCACATCGGAGCTGAGCTGCTGCTGTATGGTCTCGTTGACCGAGTCCATATCCGTGGCGCAGAGTTGACGAATTTGGGCGAGATCCATATTAGAAGACGATGGCCGCCAGGCCCTTGTATTGTGTGTCTGGTGCGGTGATCTTACACTAAAAGCCCTGGCCCAGGACATAGTCACATTGGGTTCAGGGGTTTGCGCATTTTTTCTACTTTTTATGGATGATCGGGTTGCTCAGCCTGGTCCTTTTCATTAGAATACGCGCCCTATTGTCAGGTTTATTGCGCACCCGCTTTTAGCCGGTGCGGAGAATAACGGAGAAAAACCATGTACGCGGTTATCCAAAGTGGCGGTAAACAACACCGTGTAGCTGAAGGCGAAGTTATTCGTCTGGAAAAGCTGGATCTGGAAACCGGTGCCACTGTCGAATTCGACAAGGTACTGATGGTCGCCAATGGCGACGACGTCAAAGTAGGTGCCCCCTACGTTGCCGGTGGTAAAGTTGTTGCCGAGATCGTTTCCCACGGTCGTGGCGCCAAGGTGAAGATCGTCAAGTTCCGTCGCCGTAAGCACCACCGTAAGCAGATGGGCCACCGTCAGTGGTTCACTGAAGTCAAGATCACTGGCATCAGCGCCTGATAAGGAGAATTTACCATGGCACACAAAAAGGCAGCCGGTTCTACCCGTAACGGCCGTGACTCCGAAAGCAAACGCCTGGGTGTTAAGCGTTTCGGCGGTGAGTCTGTTCTGGCAGGCAACATCATCGTCCGTCAACGCGGCACCAAATTCCACGCTGGTGACAACGTGGGCATCGGTAAAGACCACACTCTGTTCGCCACTGCCGAAGGCAAGGTGAAGTTCGAAGTGAAAGGTCCGAAAAACCGCAAGTACGTCAGCATCGTTACCGAATAAGCTGAAGCCGTACTTGAAAGCCCCGCCCAGCGCGGGGTTTTTTATTGGAGCCGTCCTATGCTTAAGCCTCAGGCAGGAGATAAGTAGCAATGAAATTCGTAGATGAAGCCGTTATCCGCGTTGAAGCTGGAGACGGTGGTAATGGCGTTGTCGGTTTTCGTCGTGAAAAATTCGTCCCCAATGGCGGCCCAGACGGCGGTGACGGCGGCGACGGCGGCGACGTCTATATCGAGGCCGACAACAACCTCAACACCCTCATCGACTACCGCTTCGAGCGCTTCTACAAGGCCGAGCGGGGCGAGAACGGCGGTGCCGCCAACTGTACCGGTAAGGGCGGCAAGGACCTGATCCTCAAGGTGCCTGTGGGCACCCGCGCTAGCGATGACGACACCGGCGAAGTGGTAGGTGAAGTGACCAAGCATGGCCAGCGCCTGATGGTGGCCAAAGGGGGCTTCCACGGCCTTGGCAACACCCGCTTCAAGTCCTCGGTAAACCGAGCGCCCCGCCAGCGCACCCTGGGCACTAAGGGCGAAGTGCGCAACCTGATGCTCGAATTGCTGCTGCTGGCCGACGTGGGCCTGCTGGGCCTGCCCAATGCCGGCAAGTCCAGCTTCATCCGCTCCGTGTCCAAGGCCAAGCCCAAGGTTGCCGACTACCCCTTTACCACCCTGGTTCCCAACCTGGGTGTGGTCAGTCCCTACCCGGGCAAGAGCTTTGTTATCGCCGACATCCCCGGCCTTATCGAAGGTGCTGCCGACGGTGCTGGCCTGGGCTTCCAGTTCCTGCGCCACCTGGAGCGCTGCCGCATCCTGCTGCACGTCATCGACGTTAACCCCTTTGACGGCTCGGATCCGGTGGAAAACGCCCTGGTGATCATCGATGAGCTGGACAAGTACTCTCCCAAGGTGGCGGCCAAGCCCCGCTGGTTGGTTTTCAACAAAACCGACTTGCTGGAAGAAGACGAGCTGGAAGAGCGCATCAGCGAGATCATCGAAGCCCTGGACCACCAAGGCCCGCATTTTAGTATCTGCGCCGTGCTCAACGAAGGCACCCAGGCCGTAGCCCGTGAGCTGATGACCTTCATCGACAGCCTGCCGCCGGAAGAAGACAAGCCGGAAGACAAGGTCAACGTCGACTTCAAGTGGGACGACTACCACGAGAAGACCCTGGCCGAGCATCAAGATGATGATGACGACCTGGACGACGATGACTGGGACGAAGACGACTACGACGTCGAAGTGGTCTACGAGCGTTGAGCGAAAGCCGCACCCTAGGGTGCGGCTTTTTGTTAAGCTCGCTTTTTTGCGACAAGACGATAACAGCCATGATCCTTTCCCTGGTGGCCGCCATGGCCAACGACAGGGTGATAGGGCGCGAGAACGACATGCCCTGGCACCTGCCCGCCGACCTCAAGCATTTCAAAGCAGTTACCCTGGGTAAGCCTGTGGTAATGGGCCGCAAGACCTTCGAGAGCATAGGCCGCCCCTTACCAGGTCGCCGCAACTTGGTGATAAGCCGCCAGCAAGGCTACAAGCCGACCGGGGTGGAGGTATTTACCAGCCTGCAAGATGCCCTTGCCGCCTGTGCCGACATGGAAGAGGTGATGGTGATAGGAGGGGGACAGATTTACCAGCAGGCCCTGCCTCTGGCAGCCCGTCTTTACCTGACATTTATCGACGCTCAACTGGACGGTGACACCCGTTTCCCCGACTGGCAGCAAAATAATTGCTGGAAAAAAGTTCAGGAAAGCCACTTTTTGGCCGATCTAGATAACCAGTACAATTTGACCTTTGTCACTTTTGAACGCACTTAACAAGGCATTTCACCGGATCATGATTGAGGGAATATGCCTAACTTGTTAGCATTTGCAGGCTGTTCTTGCTTGCCTGTTAGGAGTGGTTTACGTGTTGAAATCAGTAAAACTGGGTGCTGTAACGCTCTTGTTGGCGTTTGCCTATCAGCCCACCCCCGCCAGCGCCAATGCCGAGCAATTGGTTGCCAGTATTTGCGACTATGTCGCATCCAACGATAAGAACCGCCTGCGTTCCAAGCTGTCCGATTCCGGCATCCGCTTGCGCAACATCTACGACGGCGTGAAATGCAACGGCCAAAGCCTGCTGCGTTTCGCCATGAGTTCCGGCGCTGACGACACCGGCGAGTTTATCGCCAAACAGCTGCCCGGTTCTTCTCTGGGTGCCCCGGAGGCCGACGGCCAGACCGTCATCGCCTGGGCCGATGCCAACGGTTTCGGCGGCACTGCTACCGCAGCTGCCGTTAAAGAGCGTCTCTAAAGATAACAATAACGCCAGAGTCGCCTAAGAGCCCCGCCTTGTGCGGGGCTTTTTTATGGTGTCTGCTCGGTAAGATGCCAGTGGCCGTCGTCCTCCACCAGCAGCAGCTCCTGCTGGCGCGCCTGGCGGTCGCCCTGGCGAAAGACCCCGAATTCCATGGTCAGGGCCATGGCGCCAAAGCTGGAGCCGAAGCGGGCGAACAGATCGGGCTCGGCCTGGGTCAGGCGCCGGGCCGCCTCGGGAAAGTCCACCAGGAAAACCAGCTCATACCCCAGCTGTACCCGCAATCGCCCCTGGCCTTCATTCTGGCTGTCCAGCAACCGAACCTGCTCTACGGCCATAAAGCTGTCTTCTCCCACGGCGCCCAAGTGCTGGGCCAGGGCTTGTTGGAGTTCCCCCTGGTCTGGCGGCCTGGGGCCGCAACCGGCCAACAACACCAGCAACCCAATCAAGATGATAAAACGCATGGCTACTCCCATAAAAAAACGCGGCCATGGCCGCGTTCTTGCTACCTTGCCCCGGCATTATATCCGGAAGCGGCGTACCGAGTTCTTCAGCTCCTCGGACAGCCTGGCCACTTCCTCACTGGAGATGGCGGTCTGCTCGGCGCCCTGGGCGGTTTCCTCGGCGATATTTACGATGGAAGACAGCTTTTCGCTGATCTCCTGAGCCACGATGCCCTGTTCCTTGGCTGCCTGGGCAATGTGCTCGCTCTTGTCCCGGGCTTCGTGCACCGCTTCGGTGATGTGGGTCAGGGCCACGTCGGACTCCATGGACTTGGACACACAGCTCTCGGCTTGGAATTGCCCCTGCTCCATGGCGCTGACCGCCTGCTCGGCACCCTGCTGCAGGGCCTCGATCATGGACTGGATCTCCTGGGTAGACTGCTGGGTACGGGACGCCAGGGTCCGTACCTCGTCGGCCACCACGGCGAAACCCCGGCCCTGCTCGCCGGCCCTAGCCGCCTCGATGGCAGCGTTCAGGGCCAGCAGGTTGGTCTGCTCGGCGATACCACGAATAACATCGAGGATAGAGCCGATATTGGCGCTGTCCTGGTGCAGCTTGTTGATGACCTGGGACGCCGATTCCACTTCGGCGGCCAGCATCTGGATGGTGCTCTTGGTATCGGCAGACAGCTGGCGTACCCGCTCGGCCTCGGTTTCGGCCCGCAGCACCGAAGACAGGGTATCGGCAGCGCTGTGGGTCACCTGGTCGGCGCTGGCGGACATTTGGGTGGTAGCGGTGGCCACCTGTTCCAATTGGCCTTTTTGTTGCTGGATGGCCGCTTTGCCCTGGGTAGTGATGGCAGAGGTTTCCTCGGCGCTGGCCGCCAGTTGTGTCGACCCTTGTGAGATGCCGTCGATAAGGCTGCGCAAGGAATCGATTAGGCTATTGATGTTCTGGGCTAGCACCCCGAATTCGTCTTTGGCGCTGTCGTCCAGGCGGCGGCTCAGGTCCCCTGAGGCCAGGATGTTGAGCATCTCGTTGACCTTGTCCAGGGGGCGGGTGATGGAGCGCACCACGTAGATGCTGATCACCGCTGCCGCCACCAGGCAGACCAGCATCACCAGGCCGGTGGCACTGTTGGCGGTGCTGACCGAGGCGTCAATTTGCTGCTTGGTGTCTTCGGCGATCTGCTGGGAGCCTTGTTGCAGTTTCTGCAGGCCGGTGCGCAGGCCTTTGAGGTTGATCTGCTCTTCCATCAGGGCACCGCTGGCTTTCTGGTTTTCTTCCAGGCGGGCTTTTTGGCGAGCGATGACGCCGTTGGCGGGGTCGGTAATGTCTTTGCGCAGTGCTGCCGCCTTCTCTTTGAGAGAGGCGACATACTT
The DNA here is from genome assembly GCF_000299915.1 of Gallaecimonas xiamenensis 3-C-1. Taxonomy (NCBI): domain Bacteria; kingdom Pseudomonadati; phylum Pseudomonadota; class Gammaproteobacteria; order Enterobacterales; family Gallaecimonadaceae; genus Gallaecimonas; species Gallaecimonas xiamenensis. The sequence continues at coordinate 144,511 of NZ_AMRI01000007.1, read as the reverse complement.
ATTGTTGCCGGTGATGCGGCCAACATAGGCCAGGTTGGAGTCGATGTCCCCAAGGGCGAAGGTGATCTCCCCGGCTATGGTGTCAGCTTTGGTGAGGCTTGTGGTCTTGGTGAAATCGATGATGTTGGTGGACAGAGCCAGGAACATGTTTTCCAGCTTGTTGGCTGTGGCCAAGGCAGCATCTTCGACACCGGAGTCGGTAAGATCCAGGATGTCGGTGCTGGCGTCATCGGCGGTGTCGGCCACGTTGGACTGCTGCTTCTTGATCTGGTCGCGCAGTTTGAGGCCGGTCAGTTTGGCCTGGAACAAGCGGCTTTGGGCCCCTTGCAGGCCACCGAAGCTGGCTTCCACTTCCTTGGTGGTTTCCAGCATGGCCGCTTCGTCACGGATCAGGTCTTTAAAGCTGGTCAATGAACCCTGCAGCTCGTCAACAGTGCTGTCGGCGTTCGACTGGTACTTCTGGATCTCAGCGATATCGTCGCTGTGATAGGCCTTGAGCCCCAGTTCGCTCAGGGTGGCACTGCTTTGTTCCAGCTGCCCGACGTTGATCACGGCGCCTACGGCCAGCGAGGTGGCCCGCTGCACGTTCTTCTCTACGGCGTCGAAGCCGATAAAGGAACTGAAACCGTTGCCCAACAACAGCAGGGTGATGATCACAAAGCCAAGCACAATACGTTTGGCAACCGTGAGATTCATTGGCACTCCCTCTGACAAAAACTTGACGACCCCACCTTCTATGCAAAAGGTTTGCCCGAATGTTCAGGACTGCCTAGTGTAACGATGTTTTCGTACTAGAAACAGTTGTGATAACTCGGGTTATGGAGATGTATCGGCCGTTGGTCGAATTGCTTTAGGAATAAGCAGCTTGAGTGTGACGCTGGTCCGTTTCGACGCACCAGAGGCTGAGCTTGTTGCCCCAGACGCAACCGGTATCCAGGGCCCGGATGTCGGGCCTGGCCAGTTCGCCATTAAGGGCAGCCCAGTGGCCGAAAGCCAGGGTGAAGGGCAGGGGAGAGTGGAACTGATACCAGGGTATAAGGCCGTCCTGTTCGCCGTCGGCCGGGGTTTCCTTGTGGGCCAACTCCAGGCGCCCGTCTGGGTAGCAAAAGCGCATACGGGTCAGGGCATTGATGATATAGCGGCGCCGCTGGTCATCGCCAAGGGCCGGGTCCCAGCGGTCCGGTTCATTACCGTACATGGCAGCCAACATGCCCTGCCAGCCGGGACTTTTCAGGGCCTGGCTAATCTCGTTGCTGGCGGCCAGGCAGTCGTCCTTGCTCCAACCGGGGGGCAGGCCGGCATGGGTGACCAGCACTTTGGTCTCATCCAGCCATAGGGCCAGGGGTTGCTGGCGCAGGTAATGGACGATGTCGGCCACCCGGTCCGAGTCCAGCAGGCCCTGGAGCTTGTCGTTCTTCTTGGCTTTTTTCAGGCCGCAAAGCACGGCCAGCAGGTGCAGATCATGGTTGCCCAAAACTGTGCAGGCCGCATCGCCAAGGGACATGAAATAGGTCATGACCTCCAGGGACTTTGGGCCCCTTGCCACCAGGTCACCAACGGCAATCAGCTTGTCCTTGGCCGGGTCGAAGCGAACCTTGCCCAGCAGGGCCATCAGTTCGTCAAAGCAGCCCTGGATGTCGCCGACAATGTAGTGCACTAGTTGACGACCTTGGGCACGGCCAGGCGGAAGATCGGAATGGCAGCCTTGAACAGCGAACCGCCCTCGGCTTCCATTTCGTAATGGCCTTCCATGGTGCCCACCGGGCTTTCCAGCACGGCGCCGGAGGTGTAGCTGTATTCAGACCCCGGTTGTATGGTGGGCTGCTGGCCCACCACGCCGGCACCGGACACCTCGGTGGTCTTGCCGTTGCCGTCGGTGATCAACCAGTAACGGTTGACCAGGCGGGCTGGCTGGGTGTCCAGGTTGCGAATGGTCACTGTGTAGGCGAAGACGTACTTGTTCTCTTCCGGCAGTGACCTGTCGTCCAGGTAGCGGCTGTCCACGTGGATCTGAAAACGCAGCATCAATCCTCCGCTAGGGCATCGGTGAGGGCGTCTGCCAGGGTGCAGTACTGGGCCAGGCTGAGGTTTTCCGGACGGGCCGCCGGATCCACACCCAGGGCTTCGAGCTGCTCACCGGTAAAGTGCTGCTTGAAGGTGTTACGTACCGTCTTGCGACGCTGGTTGAAGGCCTCGGTCAGCAACTGGCTGAGGCGCTTCTCGTCCTTGACCGGGTAAGGCTTGACCTTGTGGGGCACCAGGCGCACCACGGCCGAGTCCACCTTGGGGGCAGGCTTGAAGGACTCGGGGCCCACCACCAGCACCGGGATCACCTGGCAAAAATACTGGGTCATCACCGACAGGCGGCCGTACTGTTTGCTGCCGGGGCCGGCCGCCATGCGCTCTACCACTTCCTTTTGCAGCATGAAATGCATCTCGTCGATGCAGGCTGACCAACGGAACAGGTGGAACAGCAGCGGCGTGGAAATGTTATAGGGCAGGTTGCCGAACACCTTGAAGGGTTTGCCGGGCTGGTGCAGGGTGCCGAAGTCGAATTTCAGGGCGTCGGCTTCGTTGACGGTGATGCCGTCACGCTCGCGCAGGCGAGCGGCCAGGTCCCGGTCTAGCTCCACCACCTGCAGGTGGCCGGCGGCTTCCAACACCGGTTCGGTCAGGGCGCCAAGGCCCGGGCCTATTTCCACCAAGACGTCATCGGCCCTGGGGTTGATGGCACGGACGATATTGGCGATCACGTCCATGTCGCTGAGGAAGTTTTGGCCGAAGCGCTTGCGGGCGCGGTGGCCCATATGAACATTGTCAGTCATCAAATCAACGGTTGGCTAGGGCTATGGCCTGGGAGAGGGCCAGTTTCATGCTGCCGGCGTCGGCCTGGCCGGTACCGGCCAAATCGAGGGCGGTACCGTGGTCTACCGAGGTGCGGACGAAAGGCAGCCCAAGGGTGATATTCACGGAATTGCCGAAGCCCTTGTATTTGAGCACCGGTAATCCCTGATCATGATACATCGCCAGCACCGCATCGGCGTCATCTAAATACTTTGGCTGGAAAAGGGTGTCGGCGGGCAGGGGGCCTACCAGGTCCATGCCTTCGGCTCTGAGCAAGTCCAGGGCTGGGCTGATGACGTCAATTTCTTCCCGGCCCAGGTGGCCGCCTTCCCCGGCATGGGGGTTGAGGCCACAGACGTAGATACGGGGCTGGGCCAGGCCGAACTTGGCCACCAGGTCCCGGTGCAGCACCCGGATCACCTTGTCCAGGCGCTCAGGGGTGATGGCCTTGGCCACATAGGCCAGGGGGATATGGGTGGTCACCAGGGCCACTCGCAGCCCTTCGGTGGCCAGCAGCATCACCACATCGCTGGCATTGGCCTGCTGGGCGAAGAACTCGGTGTGGCCGGAAAAGGCGATACCGGCCCTGTTGATGATGCCCTTATGCACAGGACCGGTGACCACGGCGGCAAAACGGCCATCCATATTGCCTTCCCCGGCAAAGGCCAGGGTCTCCAGCACGTAATGGGCATTGGCTTCGTTAAGCTCGCCGGGCACCACGTCTTCACGCAGGCCAAAAGGGGCCAGGGTCAGGGTGCCCTTTTCCTGGGGCAGGGCCGGGGCCCAGGGCTCGTAGGGGCGCAGCGCCAAGGGCAAGCCCAGGCTTTTGGCCCGGGCTTTAAGTAAGTCGCCATCGGCGCATACCACCACTTCCACCGGCCAATCCTGCTGGGCCAGCATCACCGTCAGATCCGGGCCTATACCGGCCGGCTCCCCCGGTGTCAGGGCAACACGCTGGATCATGCCTTGTCGTCCAGGATATCGATGTAGGCCTGGTTACGGACTTCACGCATCCAGGCAACCGCTTCTTCGTTGAACTTGCGGTTAAAGAGGATGCGGTAGGCGCGGTCTTCCTTGGCCTTGGCGGTGGCGTCTGTGGTGCGCTTCTCGATCACCTGGGTGATGTGCCAGCCGTGGGTGGAACGGAAGGGCTCAGAGATCTGACCGGGCTTGAGGCGCTCGAGGGTGTCACGGAATTCCGGGACATAGATATTGGGGTCGGCCCAGCCGAGATCGCCGCCCTGGCTGGCAGAGCCCGGATCTTCGGAGTTGGCTTCGGCCAGTTCTTCAAAGGTCTTCTTGCCGGACAGGATCTCCTGGCGCCACTGGTTGAGTTCAGCCCTGGCCTTGTCCTCGCTGAGGATGATGGAGGGTTTGACCAGGATGTGGCGGGCGTGGACCTCGGTCAGTTCCACTGTCTGCTGGCCACGGATATCTTCGACCTTGACGATGTGGAAGCCGGCGCCGGAGCGCAGGGGCCCGATCACCTTGCCTTTACCGGCCCCTTTGAGGGCGTCGGCAAACAGGGTGGGCACTTCGTTGGCGTTGATCCAGCCCAGATCGCCCCCTTCCAGGGCCTTGTTGCCGGAGGAGGCAATCACCGCCAACTGGGCAAAGTCTTCACCCTTGTCCAGGCGGGCCAGGACCTTGTCGGCCCTGTCCTTGGCGTCGGCCAGCTGCTCGGCGTTGGCGCCCTGGGGCACTTCAATCAGGATGTGGCGCAGGTGCAGTTCGACGTTCTCGTTGCCCTGCTCGTTGAGCTGGCGAACCATGGCGTCTACTTCCTGGGGCGTTACCTGAATACGGCGGCCCACCACGATGCGGCGCACTTCACCTGTGGTCAGTTCGGTACGGACATGCTCGCGGTAGGTCTCAAAGTTGCCCCCTTCGCGCTCAATCTTGGCTTTGAGCTGCTCGACGGACATCTTCTGATCTTGGGCGATGTTGCGGATAGTCTGGTCGAGCTGGGCATCGGAGATTTGCAGGCCGATACGCTTAGCCGCCTGCATTTGCAGTTCCTGGGCGATCAGGCGCTCCAATACCTGGGTGCGCAGCACCCGGTCGGAGGGCAGGGTCTGGTTAGCCTGCAGGGCGCCGGTCTTGATTTCACGGACCAGGTCGGACACGTCGGACTCGAGGATCACCCCCTGGTCGACGATGGCGGCCACCTTGTCCAGCATCTCAGGTTTGGCCTGAGCCTGGCTCAACATCAGGACGCCACCGGCCATGGCGGCAAGGAATTTCGAGGTCATTCTCATGGTTATCAGTAACTCAGGTTATAGGGCTCACGATAGCTGAAAAGCCCTTTGCTTAATAGTTTGTCGCCGCTGCTGTTGCCGCCCCCCAGCCCCTTGAAGATAAACTCCAGGTTGATGCTGTTGTCGTAGATGGACTGCCCGGAGAACTCGGGGCCGTCCGACAATATGGGGTTCAGGCGGCGCCTGGCCGTCAGGCGTACGGCGAAACAGCAGGCCTCGTATTCGAAGCCGGCAAAGGTTTCAGCCGCCCGGTGCAGGTTCAAATCCTCGTAATGGGAGGCGAACAGCTGCCACTGGTGGTTCAGCTCCCAGGCGGCACTGATACCGGCCTGGTCGATGTTCTGGTCGTCGGTGATGTCCCGCACGTAACGGTGGGTGAACTGCACCAACTTGTTGTCACTGACCCTGTAATCGAGGGTGAAGTTCCCACGGCGGGTCACACTTTCGTCCGTGTCGTAAAGCAGGGTGCCTGACACCCCCCAGTGTTCGTCGATACGAAAATCCAGTTCCCCGGCCAGGGCCGAGGTGGAACGGGTGACCACCCCTGTGGTGCTGTCCAGGCCCACTTCCGCATCCTGCAGGTAAAACACCTCGCCGATGGAGAAGCGCAGCCGTTCCTGGTTTTTCTGGTCGTACAGGCGGCTGGTCACACCCAGGGTGACCTGGTTGGCGTCGGTGATGCGGTCCAGGCCCGAATAGCGGCGGTTGCGGAACAGGGCATGGTAGTCCTCCCGCAGCAAGGTGGTGTCATAGAGGCCGATATCGCTCTGGTTGACCTTGGGCAGGTACAGGTACTGGAACTGGGGCTCCAGGGTTTGGCGATAGTGGCGACCATCAAACAGCAGTTCCCGCTCGAAGTTGAGCTGGCCGTAGATACGCAGCTGCGGCAGGGAACGGCTGACGCTGTCCTCCAACTGGTTGCTGGGGTCATGCTGCTGGTAGAAGGTCTGGTAGAGCTTGAGCTCTGTGGTCAGACTGCCGGCCGGGCTGGTCAGGGGGAATGACAGGGTCGGTTCCAGGTGCAGACGCTCGGCGGTGGGGCGGCTGGGGTCCTGGTTGTCGAAGGCGGTCATCTCCGAATAGAAGGCGAAGTCCAGGCCACCGAAAAAGTCCCTGTCTTCCCGGGACATGGTCAGGCGTGGCAGGGCCCGGTACGGCTCGGGATAATCCCCCAGCACTTCAAAGTCTTTGACCTCGGCGGTGAAGTTCCAGCTGTCCGACAGGTAGGCGATGGCACCGCTGCGGGTGATCTGGGTATCGGTGGCCGAACCCAGGTGCGAGTCCATATCCACGAAGTAGGCATCGTCGCTGAGCGCCGTGTAGTCGGCCTGGTAACGCCAGTTGTCGTCCAGCCTGCCGTTGTGTTTCCAGTTGAACAGGTAACGGCGTTTGTCTTCACCGGTGAACTTGCTGTCATTGCCTAGGTATTCGAGGTTCAGCTCGCCCTGGTCGTCACCGCCGAACAGGTAGCGAAATTCGGTGTTGAGCTGGGTACCCCTGTCCGACATGTACCTGGGGGTGAAGGTCAGGTCCAAGTTGGGGCTGATGTTCCAGTAGATGGGCTGGGCGTATTCCACGCCGCGCTTGTCGCTGGTGCCGAAGGTGGGGTAGAGCAGGCCGCTCTTGCGCTCCCCGGTGACCGGGAAAGTCAGGTAAGGAAAATAGAAGACGGGCACGTCGTAAAACTTGAACTTGGCGCCCCAGGCTTCGCCCCAACCGTCGTCGGGGTTGACGTTGATTTCGTTGGCTTCCAGGGCCCATACCGGGTCTTCGGCCGGACAGGTGGTGAAGTTGCCGCCGCTAAGGCTTAGCCCGGATTCTTTGGAGACATCCAGCTTGTTGGCCTTGCCCCTGGCGTTGGTGCCAAGGATGCGATATTCCACTTCCTGCAACTGGGCACTTTCATCGGCGGTGCTGGCTTCCAGGTGATCGCTGGTCAGGCGCAACTTGCCGTCGTCGAAGACCACCTTGCCTTCTGCCTGGATCTGGCCCCTGGCCCTGTCCAGCAGGGCCTTGTCGGCGCTCAGGGTCCGGTCACCCTGGCGCAGCTGCACGTCACCCTCCAGTAGGGCGGCGTCGCGGCCTTCCATGGTGGTCTTCTTGGCCGAGGTTTGAATGGCTTCCTGGCTCAGCGGTTTGGCACTGGCCCCCGATGTGGTGGCGGGCGGGGGCGTACAGGTCTTTTCTATTTGTTCATCAGCCAGGGCCTGGCTGACACTGGCAGCTACGGCTGATAACAGCAACCAATGGCGGACTTTGGTCACGCTCCTTCCCATGTCGCTCTCGCTCTGTTGGCCCTCTCGGCCGGTTTATCCGAGAGGCGAATCATAATGCAATTTTCCCGCTCGGGCTATTGAGCTATAGTGGCCGCCACTATGCGAGATAATACTGTCGAAGCCCTGAAAATCTGGGCTGGCGAGCATTTGGGCCAGCCGGACCTGACCTTCTCTCCCTTGGCCGGCGATGCCGGTTCGCGCCGCTACTGGCGTATCACTCATCCTGGCGGCACAGTCATTGCCGTTCTTTACCCCGACAGCGAAACCAGCCAAGCCGACCGCTTCGTGAGCTGCGCTACCTGGTTGGCAGGCCAAGGCATCAAGGTGCCATTGCCCCTGGCGCGCCAGGGCAACTGGATGCTGCTGCCTGACCTGGGCGAACGGCTGCTGAGCGGCCTGGCGGCGGACCAGCGGCCAGCCTGGTATGCCAAGGCGATAGCGCTACTTGGCAAGCTGCAAGGGCTGGATGTGCCCCTGGACCGGGCCGGCCAGCCTTTTGTCCAACGAAAACAGGATTTGTTCCAACAATGGTACCTCAAACGGCACCTGGGCGTGGCATTGGCACCGGGGCAGTTGGATGGGATCTTCCAGTTGTTGTTCAACAACTTCTTTGAACAGCCCGCAGTGCCTGCTCATCGGGACTATCACGGGCGCAATCTGCACTGCGTCGGCGACCAGTTGGCGGTCATCGATTTCCAGGATCTGCAGCTGCTGCCCCTGACCTATGACGCCGTCTCCCTGATCCGTGACAGCTACGTGGCCCTGAGCCCGGCCGAAGAACAAGCACTGATTCAGCAGGGCTTTGCCCAGCAGGCCCATACTGGCGACTTGGCCCAGTACCGGCGCTGGCTGGACCTGACCGGGGTGCTGCGCCAGCTCAAGGTTTTGGGGATCTTCTGTCGCTTGCATTATCAGGACGGCAAATCCGGCTACCTCAAGGATCTGGCGCCTACCCGGGACAAGCTGCTGCGGGTAGCCAGGCAATACGAGGAGCTGGCGCCCCTGGTTGCGCTCTTGGACGAACATCAATGAAAGCCATGATACTGGCGGCTGGCCGCGGCGAGCGGATGCGGCCCCTGACCGATCACTGCCCCAAACCCCTGCTGCCGGTGGCCGGCCAGCCCCTGGTGACCTACCACCTGCAGCGGCTGGCGGCGGCCGGCATCCGTGAGGTGGTGATCAACACCGCCTGGTTGGCAGAGCAGCTGCCCATGGCTCTGGGAGACGGCAGCGCCTTTGGCCTTCACATTCACTACTCCCACGAAGGCACCGCCCTGGAAACCGCCGGCGGCATTCGCCGGGCCTTGCCCTGGCTGGGGGAGGAGTTCCTGCTGCTAAACGGCGACGTCTATTGTGACCTGGACCTGGCGTTGCTGGCAGCCCAGCCGGCCCCTTGCCTGGTGCTGGTGGACAACCCGCCCCAGCACCCCCAGGGCGACTTTGGCCTGGTGAGCCCAAAGGTGGTCAACAGCCCCCGCCAATACACCTACGCTGGCCTTGCCAAACTCCAGGCCCACCTTTTTGAAGCCCTGCCCGACGGCCACGGCGCCCTTGGCCCCTTGCTACGCCAATGGAGCGAGCAAGGGCTGTTACAGGGCCTGCACCATAAGGGTTATTGGCAGGATGTGGGCACCCCGGAGCGCCTGGCCCGTCTCGATGCTGATCTGCGGAGCCAAGGCTGATGTGGGGGCGTATTGTCGGCCTGCTGCTAGGCTTGGCCTTTGCCCGCCTGCCGGGGGCCATTCTCGGCTTTGTGGTGGGCTGGTGGTTTGACCGGGCCCTGGCCCGTGATTTTCGCGGTGCCGGCTTTGGTAAGCATTGGCATCGCCTGGACGAGGCCGGCCGCGAGCAATTGTTCTTTCACACCAGCTTTGCGGTGATGGGCCATCTGGCCAAGGCCAAGGGCCGGGTGCGGGAAGAGGACATTCATGCCGCCAGCGCCCTGATGGACAGGCTGCATCTTAGCGGTGAGAAACGCCGCGCCGCCCAGGAAGCCTTCCGGGAAGGCAAGGCGGCCGGCTACCCCTTGGAAGCCTCGGTGCAGGCGCTGCGGGAAGGGTTGGCCGGCCAGCAAGACCTGCTGCAGCTCTTTATGGAAATTCAGGTGGCCTTGGCCCTGGCCGACGGTAAGTTGCTGGTGGCGGAAAGGCGGGTGCTGGAGCGGGTGCGCAAAAGCCTGGGGTTGCCGGAGCGGCTGCTGGACGCCCTTATTCGCATGGCCAAGGCCGGTCAGGCCTTTACCCAGGCGCCGGAGCAGTCCCGCTACGCCCGTTTGGGCCAGGCCTATGCCCTGCTGGGCTTGGAGCCTGACGCCGACATGCAGGCGGTGCGCCGGGCCTACAAGAAGGCCATGGCCGAACACCACCCGGACAAACTGATGGCCAAGGGCTTACCGGCAGAGATGCAGGAGCTGGCTAAGGAAAGGGCCCAGGCTATCCAGGCCGCTTACCAGCAGATCAAGACCCAGCGTTCAGCTTGACCACCCAGGCCTTGATGATGGCGGCCAGTTCCTTTTCCTCCCCCTTGGTGGCCTCCCGCAGCGCCAGGCTGTAAAAGCGGCTGGGTTTGCGCAGCAGGGTCTGGCGCAGGCCAAGGTCTTCTGCCAACGGCAGGCGCGGGGCATTGACCAGATCCAATACCGGCTTGGTCAATGCTTGGGGGTTGAACTGGGCGTTGAGGAAGATGCAGGCCCGGTAAGGGCCTGACTGGCAGGCGTCAAACTGGCTGCCATCGCTGGTCAGCAGGATCTGGGCGCCGTTAGGGGACGGCTGGTCGCTTCCCTGCTGCCAGCTTACCGCCAGGCCGTCGGCGGCCAGGGCTTTTGGCAGGTCGGGGGGCAGCAGCCCCAGGGCCAGGATCTGGCCTTGGGGCTGCCCGGCCGGCTGAAACTCGCGGACCTCCGCCTGGGTGGTGGCGGTCGTCAACAGCAGTAAAGCCAGCCAGTTTTTCATCCCGTTATCCTTCCTAGTCGTTAACCACCACCACCAGCCGCACCATATCCAGGCGCAGGGCCGCGCTGGCCACATGCTTGTTCAGTTCGGCTGCCTTGTCTTCCAGGGCCGCCAGTTCGTCGTCGCGGATACTGTCGTTCACCGCCTTAAGAGCCTTGAGGCGGGCCAGTTCGCCACCCACCTGCTCGTCGATACGGGCCTTGGCTTCTGCTACCAGGCCGGCCAGGCTCGGCGCCACTTCGGCTTCTGCCTTCTGTACCAGGCCGTGGATCAGGCCCTGGGACGCCACCGCCAGCTTGGCGGCGGTATGCCGCTTGATGGGGGTGAGCTGGCGGTTGAAGTTGTCGAAGGGCACCTTGGGCGCCAGGTCCTTGCCGGTCTTGTCCAGCAGCATGCGCAGCGGCGTCAGCGGCAGGTAGCGGTCCAGCTGCAGGTGCTTGGGTGCCTGGTGCTCGGTGACAAAAACCAGCTCCACAAAAGTAGTACCGGCCGGCAGCGCCTTATTCTTTAGCAGCGCCACTGAGGCATTGCCCATATCGCCGGTCAGCACCGCGTCCATGCTGGACAGCACCAGGGGGTGGTCCCAGCTGAGGAACTGCACGTGGTCGCGGGACAGGGCGTATTCCCGGTCGAAGGTGGTCTGGATACCGTCTTCTTCCAGGCCGGGCAGAGCGGTGAGCATGCGCTCGCCGGGGCGCAGCAACTGGGTGAAGTCGTCCAGGTCTTCCTGGTCCACCCCGAACACGTCCAGCACCTGGGTCAGGAAGATGGGCAGTTTGGGGTCGTAGTCCAGGGCGGCAATTTGCGCCGCCAGCTTCTCGCCACGGCCGGCGCCCTGGGAGGCCAGTTCCAGCAGGCGGTCACGGCCCGCTTCCATTTCCGCCATCAGCGCCAGGCGGCGCTCGGCGGCCTCGGCGATCAGGCTGTCCATGCCAGCCTCTTCGTCACTGACCAGGGCCGCCAGCAGGGCCTGCTGCTGGCTTTCGAAGATGGCGCCGCCCACCGGGCAGGTGGTCTCAAAAGCGTTCAGGCCCTGGTGGTACCAGGCCACCAGTTTTTCCTGGGCGGTGCCCGCCAGGTGCGGCACGTAAATTTTTACCACCATTTCCTGGCCGATACGGTCCAGGCGGCCGATGCGCTGCTCCAGCAAGTCAGGGTTCAGGGGCAGATCGAACAGCACCAACTGGTGGGCAAACTGGAAGTTGCGGCCTTCGGAGCCGATCTCCGAGCACAGCAGGATCTGCGAGCCTTCGTCGTCGGCAAAGAAGGCGGCGGCGCGGTCACGCTCGATGATCGACAAGTCTTCGTGGAAGACGGCGGCCTGGACCCCTTCTTTTTCCCGCAGGTAGTCGCAGATGGCCTGGACCTGGCGGCGGCTGTGGGCGATAAGCACCACTTTTTCGTCGTTGTTGTGCTTAAGGTGTTTGACCAGCCACTGCACCCTGGGGTCGTGCTGGCACCAGCTGTTGCCTTCATCCCCTTCGAAAGCCTGGTAGATGAGTTCGGGGTTGAGCAGCTCTTCGAGTTTTTCGCTCTCGCTCTTACGGCCGGCCATCATCTTGCCGACGCGAATGGCAGTGGCGTAGGCGGTGGGCAGGACCTGGGGCAGGTTGACCAACTGGCGGCCAGGGAACCCCTGGACGGCTGCGCGGGTGTTACGCAGCAGCACCCGGCTGGTGCCGTGGCGGTCAATCAGGGCCCGCACCAATTGCTGGCGGTCGCCGTCGCTACCGTCGGCCTGGGCGGCCAGATCTTCGCCCCAGGCGGCCAACTGGGCCTTGTCGCCCTCATCCAGCGGCTCGTTGTCCAGCAGCTTCTGGGCAACCTGGGCCAGGGGTTTGTATTGGGCTTCTTCTTCGCAGAAGGCCTGGTAATCGTGGAAACGCTCGCCGTCCAGCAGGCGCAGCCTGGCAAAGTGGCTCTGGTGCCCCAACTGGTCGGGGGTGGCGGTGAGCAGCAACACAGAGGGAATACTTTCTGCCAGGGCTTCCACCACCTGGTATTCGCGGCTGGCCTTGTTTTCTTCCCAGACCAGGTGGTGGGCTTCGTCCACCACCAGCATGTCCCAGTCCGCTTCCAGCAACTGGTCAAAGCGGGTCTTGCGCTTGGCGATCAGCTCCAGGCTCACCATCACCAACTGGGCTGTGTCGAAGGGGTTGTCCGAGTCGTGCTCGGCCTCTTCCAGGCGGCTTTCGTCAAAGAGGGCGAAATGCAGGTTAAAGCGGCGGCGCATTTCCACCAGCCACTGGTGCATCAGGTTTTCCGGCAGCAACAGCAGCACCCGCTCGGCGTGGCCGGCGCGCAGCTGCTGGTGCACTATCATGCCTGCTTCCACCGTCTTACCCAGGCCCACTTCGTCGGCCAGCAGTACCCGGGGGGCCTGGCGGTTGCCCACGTCGTCGGCGATGTAGAGCTGGTGGGGAATAAGGTCCATGCGGGCGCCAACCAGGCCGCGCAGAGGGCTCTGGGACAGATGATGCATCTGCTCCAGGGTCTGGTAGCGCAGGGTGAACCAGTCGGTGCGGTCCAGCTGGCCGGCAAAGAGGCGGTCCTGGGGCTTGTTGAGGTTGATGACGCCGTCGATAAAGGTTTCCCGCAGGCTGGCGGTTTCGCCGTTGTCCTGGCGCGGGCCGTGGTAGGTCATCAGCCCTTCTTGTTCTTCGATGCTGTCGACCGTCAGGCTCCAGCCTTCGTGGCTTTTGACATTGTCCCCTTGGCGAAAGGTGACGCGGGTAATGGGGGCGTCAATCCGGCTGTAGAGGCGGGTCTCGCCACTGGCAGGGAAAAGGACGCTCAGGGTGCGGTTATCCAGGGCAACCACAGTACCCAGACCCAGGTCGGATTCGGCGTCGGCAATAAAACGTTGGCCAAGGGCAAGAGACATCAAAAAGCTCCGAAGGCGGGGAAAGGCGGCGTATGTTACCCAAGAGGACTCAGGGAGGCAAAAGCCAGAAGAGTTGATCTTGGTCTCTCTTTTGTCATCCAACTATGTTTAAAGTGACATCGAGGTGACACAGCACCTTATTTGGCAGTCAGTTAGGGAGAGCGCTATGGCTCCAGACGAAAAGAAAGTCTACATACTCGATACCAATATCCTGCTGCACGAACCCCTCGCTATCTACTCTTTCGACGAACACGACGTACTGATCCCGATGACGGTCCTAGAGGAGCTGGACAACATCAAGGACAGGCGCAGTGACATTTCCCGGGACGCCCGTGCCGCCATCAGGGCCCTGGACGAAGTCTTCAAGAACACCAGCCCGGAGGAGATCACCGCCGGTGTCCCCTTGCCCAGCACCGATCTGGAAGGCAACAGGGGCCACATCTCCATCTTTGCCGACCACGAGATCAAGGGCGAGCTGGCCCATGTGCCGGGCTCGGAGGCGGACAACAAGATCATCAACGCCGCTCTGCACCTGCAAAAGGAAAAGGCCCCCACCAAGGTGGTGCTGGTGACCAAAGACATCAACATGCGCCTCAAGGCCAAAGGGGCTGGGCTGCGCCATGTGGAGGACTACCGCACCGACCAGCTGGTGGACGACATCCGCTACCTGGCCAAGGGCTACCAGGAAGTGGAAGGGCGGCTTTGGGACAAGGTGGGTAAGGTGGAAAGCGAAACCCAGGGCCGGGATACGGTGCAGACCATAGCGGCCGGGGTGCTGGAAAACCTCTACACCAACGAGTACATCCTCGATGACAGCCACGAGTTTGCCGGCCGGGTGCTGTCCCACGGCGACAAGGAAGTGAAATTGCTGGACTTGGGCTTTGACCGGCTGATGGCCCAACACGCCTGGGGCATATCCCCCAAGAACATCTACCAGGGCCTGGCCCTGCACGCCCTGATGGACCCGAGCCTGGACCTGGTGATGCTGACCGGCCCGGCCGGCTCAGGTAAGACCCTGCTGGCTATGGCTGCCGCCCTGGAGCTGGTGATCGAGCGGGGCCTTTACGACAAGGTGATCGTCACCCGCAACACCCCGGAGATCGCCGAGAGCATCGGCTTTTTGCCGGGCACAGAGGAAGAAAAGATGCTGCCCTGGCTGGCAGCCATCACCGACACCCTGGAAGTGCTGCACGGCTCGGACGCCCACCCGTCCGGCAGCCTGCAATACATCATGGACAAGGCCAATATCCAGTTTAAGTCGGTCAACTTCATGCGGGGGCGCTCCATCCAGAACGCCATAGTGCTGATTGACGAGAGCCAAAACCTCACCGCCAGCCAGCTCAAAACCATCCTGACCCGCTGCGGTGAGGGCACCAAGATGATCTGCTCGGGCAACCTGGCGCAGATAGACTCCAACTACCTGAGCCCGGTGACCTCGGGGCTGACCTACATAGTGGAAAGGTTCAAGGACTTCCCGGGTTCGGCCAACGTCTACCTGGACGGGGTAGTGCGGTCGCGCCTGGCGTCTTTTGCGGAGGAGAATCTTTAGAGTTCGTCGTCTTGCTGGAGGCGGGCCTTGAGGGCCCGTCTTTTTTTGCGCTGCTGGCACAGTTCGATGACCTTGCGCTTTTCGGCGTCGCTCATCTGGTTCCAGCCGAAGCGTTCATCCCGGGAGCGCAGGCAACCCAGACAGTAGCCCCGGTTGTCTGTTTGGCAGACCCCGATGCAGGGGGAGGGGATGGCGAAGAATTCAAGCTGCTCCATGGCAGCAGCTTAGACGAAAAAAGGCCGGCTAAAAAGCCGACCTTTCTCGAAGGTGGTGCAGATGGGGAGACTTGAACTCCCACGACCGTTAAGTCACTAACACCTGAAGCTAGCGCGTCTACCAATTCCGCCACATCTGCAAATTGTCGGACCTTTTTAAGCCGCGTCCCAGGCTAAAAAAACCTCGGCTCACCGAGGTCTTAAAATTTGTGGTGCAGATGGGGAGACTTGAACTCCCACGACCGTTAAGTCACTAACACCTGAAGCTAGCGCGTCTACCAATTCCGCCACATCTGCACAAATTTTAGGTGGGAAGCTTTGCTTTCCACGGGGAGGCATTCTACCCATCCAGACTGCCTCGTCAACGGTTTTTTTAAAGCCCTTGGACTGTTTGCACGAAAGCTGAGCAGCGCCGGCGAAAAGGCAAAAAAAACCCCGGCCTAAGCGGGGTTTCTCGTATTTGGTGCAGATGGGTAGACTTGAACTCCCACGACCGTTAAGCCACTAACACCTGAAGCTAGCGCGTCTACCAATTCCGCCACATCTGCATGTGGAGCTGCATTCTATGGATGCAGCTCCAAAGGTCAAGCCCTTTTTAACGGCCGGAGCCCCGGCAGTAAAGCACCTTGAACTTATTGCTCTGGGCCAGGGTGTCCACCTTGTTGTTAAAACCGGCGGCCAGCAGCGGCTCGTAACGCAGGAAGCGGTTGGCTACCAGCACCAGATCGCCCCCCTGCACCAGCCGCTTGGGGGCCTCGGCCAGCAGCTGTTCGGTGGCGCTGTAATCGGTGCCGACCCCGGTATGGAAAGGGGGGTTGGTCACTATCTGGTGGAAGCGGCCGGTCAGGGCCGAGAGGCCGTCAGAAGGGGTGACCTTGGCGGTAACGCCGTTGGCGGCCAGGGTCAGCTCGGAGGCCTTGATGGCCAGGGCCGAGACGTCCAGCATCTCCACCTGGGCCTGGGGGGCTTTCTTGGCCAGATAGGTGCCGATGATGCCGGCGCCGCAGCCAAAGTCCAGCAGGCGGCCGGTCTTGATGCGGGGCAGGTTCTCCAACAGCAGGGCGGTGGCGTCGTCCAGCTCACCGTGGCTGAACACCCCGGGCAGGCTCACCACGGTCAGCTGCTCACCGGCCACGGTCAATTCAAAGCGCTGCTGGTAGTCTTCCAGGTTGAAGGCAGGAGCGGCCTGGGTCAGTACCACCTCAAAGAGGCTGCAATGGCGGGCGCTGTCGATTTTGACCGGCTCCCCATAGGGCTCCAGCAATTTCACGGCGGACTTGATGCCGGCCTTGTTTTCCCCGGCCAGCAGCAGCTTGCCGCCTACCGGCAACAGGGCCGCCATAGCTGCCAGCAGCATCCGTGCCTCGTCCTTGCTCTTGGGCATCACCAGCAGCGCCTGGTCCACCGTCAGGCCGGTGGGAGCAGGAGCGAACTGGGCCTTGTCGCCCAAGGCGCGCTGGGCCAGCTGCCAGGCGACAAAATCGGTGTGGTGGCTGTAAAGGTCGCCGTCCCATTCCTGGGCAAGTTGGTCCCTGGGAGACTGGCTGATAAGGAGGCTGCCCTCGGCGAGGTGGTCCTGGTTGCGAAGCAGAAGCTGGCTGATGTTATGAAGCATGGTGTGGGCCTTGGAAAACAAGCGGCCAGTATAGCACTGGCTATACTCAATTTGACCGTATTCCCGCCCCAGCCAGGGAGGCTTGCACTTCATGCCCAGGCGCTTGGCGCCCCCTTTCGTTTCCCGCCGCCAGGGAAACCGCAAACCCTACCTTAGCCTGCAAAGCAAGCTGCTGGTGCTGCTTGGCACCCTGTTGCTTGGGGGCGGGCTGCTTATCTGGCAACAGGGGGCTGGCCAACTCAAAGCCCAGCAGCATCAATTCCAGGCCAGCCGCAGCCAGGAGCTGCAACAACTGCTGCTAAGCCTGTTGGCCCAGGAGCGGCGCCATGCCGCCAGCCAGGTGGCAGCCCTGAGTCGCGACCAGCCGTTACTGCCGGAAGTGCTAGCGGCCAGGCTGTTGGCTCGCTGGCCAGTCTTGCAGCAAGACTGGCAATGGCGTGGGCTCAGGCTCAGTGAGCAGGGCCGGGAACTGGTATCCCTGGGAGAGGTGCCTCCCTGGCCTGACCGGGACAGAGGAGACCTTTCCCGGTTGTTTTGCCTCAATGCCTGCTACCAGCAGCTGTCATTGCAATTGACCGACAGTGTGCAGCTGGAGCTGACCTTGGGCCTGTCCGGGGTGTTGCAGCAGTTGCACCAGGGGTTAGGGTTGGATCTGGCGCTGCTGCGCCCCGGTCCGGGGCAGCGTCTTTGGGGCCTCGGCATAGCCCAGACCGCCACCAGGCCCGGCTTTGTCGGCCAGTTGGCGCGCCTGGACAAGGGCCAGCCTTTTCAGTCCCAGGTATTGGCAATTGACGACAGGCGCTGGCTGCTGTGGTGGCAGCCCCTGGAGGAGCTCTCTGCCGGCCTGGTGGTGGTAGCGGATATCAGCGAACTGGATGACAGCCTGCTGGGGCTTAGGAACCGGGCATTGCTGGCCTGGTGGGGCCTTGGCGGCCTGGTTTGCCTGCTACTTGGGATGGGGGGCTGGCGCCTGGCCGGGCGCTTGGAAGCGCAAATCCAGGCGCTACCGCACCTGGCCGAACGGCCCCAGCAGGCGCCACAGCCAGGTTCCGGCTGGCTATGGCGGGACCAACTCGATGATCTTGAAGAGGTAACCGCCGATCTGGCCCTGCACTTGGACAAGATGCAGGTTCAGGTGAAAGGGCAGCTGGAAATGCTCGAATATCGGCTGCGCTACGACCCCCTTACCGGCCTAGCCAACCGTGCCTATCTGGAAGAGAAGATTGCCCTGCTGCTGAGCCTGCTGGAAGGGGAGGAGCTGGCGGTCATCTTCGTGGACATCCAACAATTCAAAGCCGTTAACGACAGCCTGGGCTACGAGCAGGGGGATGTGCTGCTGAGAGAAGTGGCGGGGCGCCTCAGGGAGGCGGCCAAGGCTTGCCAGGGGCTTGGCCGTTTCAGTGGTGACAAGTTCGTGGTGCTGCTGAAATTCCGCGATCGGGCCAGGCTGCAGCTGCTGCTTGACCAGTTGCAATGGCAGCTGCAGGTGCCGGTGGCGCTGCCGGGCAGCCAATGCCAGGTGTCGGCGGTGCTGGGGGTTGCCTGCCTCAAGGACGCCGATCTTGGGCCTGGTGAGGCCCTGCGCCGGGCCGACCTGGCCCTGCACCATGCCAAAGAGCAGGGCTTGGCCCTGGGTTACTACAACCAGGCCATGCAGGACCGGCTGCAGGCGCGCCTGGCCCTGGAGCGGGACCTGATAGAAGCACTCAAGCTGCAACAGTTCGAGCTGTACCTGCAGCCCAAGTACCGGCTCGATGACGGGGAACTGGTGGGTTTCGAAGGCCTGATCCGCTGGCACCATCCCCGCAAGGGACTGGTCAGCCCCCAGGCCTTTATTCCCCAGCTTGAGGGTACCGACAGGATCATCGATCTGGGCTATTGGATCATCGAGGAGGCCCTGGCCATTCTCACCCGCCTGGAGGCGGCCGGTTTCGGTCATTGTCACCTGGCGGTCAACCTGGCCTGCCGCCAATTCTTGGACGCTTCCTTACCCACCTTTGTGTCTGCCGCCCTGCAACGGCACCAGCTCAGCCCCAGCCAACTGGAACTGGAGGTGACAGAGTCGAGCCTGGTGGATCACTTCGACAACGCCATGGCGTCCCTTAATGCCTTGAAGGCCTTGGGGGTCACCATCGCCATCGATGATTTTGGCACCGGATATTCGAGCCTGAGTTATCTGCGCCGCCTGCCCTTTGATGTAGTGAAAATTGACCGCAGTTTTGTGGCCAGCCTGGGAGACCCTGCCTCTGAACAGATCGTCACCAGCCTGGTGGACCTGGTGCACAACCTGGGGGGCCAAGTGGTAGCCGAGGGTATCGAAACCCGCCAGCAACTGCAGCAGCTGCAAGAGTTGGGCTGCGATCTGGGCCAGGGGTTGCTGTTGGGGCCTGCGGTGCCAGAGACCGAGTTGCTACGCCGCCAGGGGCCCAACCTGCTGGAGTGGCCTAGGGTAAGGGCGGCCAAGCCCAGGCAGGGTTCCAAGCCCTAAAAAAGTGCCCGGCAAAGCCGGGCAAAGGAGGACTACGGGCGGCGGCTGAGTCGCGCCGCCGCCAGGGGCTGCCGGTCATAACGGGCGGTGACCAGGCAAGCCCATACCCACCGGGCAGTTGCCGCCGGCCCAGGGTTGTCTGGGCGGCAACAGCCCGGCAAGAGGGGGCTGGCTGCGTTACCAGCGGCGCTTCTTATGGCCAGCAAGGGCGAAGTAAAGGATGAACAGGTAGCAGGGCAGCATCATCAGGTAGGCTTGCTGGTGGTCTGCCACATCGGACAGGTAGCCGTACAGCAGCGGCAGCAGGGCGCCGCCGGCAATACCCATGATCAGCAGCGCCGAGCCCTTGGCGGTAAATTTGCCAAGGCCGTCCAACGCCAGGGGCCAGATAGCCGGCCAAACCATGGCATTGGCAAAGCCCAGCAGTGCCACCAGGGCCACGGTGTTGGGCACGGTTGGCAGCCCCAACCAACCCCACAGGGTGTCAGACAGCCAGTGTTGCTCCGGGCTGCCCAGCACCACCGCCAGGCTCAACACCAACCCCAGCACCGCAGACAGGGTCAGGGCCAGGCTCTGCTTGAGTACCCTTGGGATCAAGACCAGCCCCAGCAGGTAGCCGATGACCATAAAGGCCATGGTGTAGGAGGTCAGGGAGGTGGCATTGGCAACCCCCAGCTCTGAGCCGAACAGGCCTATGGTGTCGGCGGCGATCACTTCCACCCCCACGTAGCAGAAGATGCCGACGGCCCCCAGTACCAGTTGCGGAAACTGCAAGACGGAGCGCTTGTCATCCTCTGTGTCATCGGCGTCGGTGTCCAGGGCCAGTTCCGGCAGGGGTGAGAAGACCATGGCGATGGTCAGCAGCACCATGGCCAGGGCCATGCCCAGGTAGGGCAGGATAAGGCCATGGGCCAGTTGTTCCACCTGGGCGGCCCGCTCGGCCGGGGCCAGGGTAGCCACCGTCTTGGCGGTAATGCCTTCAAAATCCCCCAGCACCAAGGCGGTGAACACCAAAGGCGCCACTACGCCGGCGCCCTTGTTCAGTAGGCCCATAATGGAGATGCGCACGGCGGCGCTTTCCTGGGGGCCTATGTGCACTATGTAGGGGTTGGAGGCGGTTTGCAGTATGGTCAGGCCGGTACCCACCACGAACTGGGACACCAGGAAGATGGCGAAGGTCTGGCTCATGGCCGCCGGTATAAAGCCAAGGCAACCAAGAGCAATCAGCCCCAGGCCCAGGGCCATGCCCTTCTTGTAGCCGGTGCGTTCCATGATCCAGGCCATGGGCAGGGCCGTTACCGTGTAGGCGATATAGAATGAGAAGGCCACGAACAGCGCCTGGGTGCTGGTCAGATCGCAGACGATCTGCAGGAAGGGGATCAGGGCTCCGTTCAGCCAGGTGACAAAGCCGAAGATAAAGAACAGAGTGCCAATGATTGCCATCGGCATCAGGCTGCTGCGTTGTTGTTGTGATGCACTCATTGTTGTATCCATCGGTTAGCTTCCTTCTTATCCCGGAGCCCTGGGCCCGGGTGGGCGTTATTGGGCCTGCAGGCAGGGTTGCCCGCCGATCCAGCTTTGTTTGACGGTAAGTTGTTCATCCAACAGCACCATGTCGGCCTTCATGCCCGGCATCAGCAGGCCCCGGGTCCCCAGTTCAAGGTACCGGGCCGGGGTGCGGCTGGCCATCACCAGGGCCTGTTCCAGGCTGGCCCCCATCTGCTGCTGGGCCTGGCGCACGGCGCTGGCCATATCCAAAGCCGAGCCGGCCAGGCGACCGTCGGCATCTGTCATGCGATCCCCGTCCCGATACAGGCTTTCGCCAAAGTAGCTGAAGCTGGCGCCATCGCTGCCGACGGCGGCCATGGCGTCGGTGACCAGCATCAGGCCGTCCGGACCCTTGGCCTTGAAAGCCAGACGGGCACAGGCCGGGTGCAGGTGGTGGCCATCTAAGATGATGCCGCACAGGGCGCTGTCGGATGCCAGGGCCGCCCCTACCATGTTGGGGGTCCGGGACCCCAGCTGCGACATGGCGTTGAAGAGGTGGGTAAAGCCGCTGGCGCCGGCCTCGAGGGCCCTTTGGGTGGTGTCGAAGTCGGCGTCGGAGTGGCCAAGGCAAACCTTGACCCCGGCCCTGACTAACTGGCGGATATCGTCTGGGTGGACGTTTTCCGGCGCCACTGTCACCAGGCGGATCCCCAAATCCTCCCGGCAGTAAAGGGCCATTTCCTCGGCGCTCAGGCGGCGGATATGTTCGGGCTTGTGGATGCCTTTTTTCGGCAGCGACAGGTGCGGCCCTTCAAAGTGGATACCCAGCACCCCCGGCAGGCCCTTGGCCAGGGCCTGGGCCATGGCGTCGGCGGCTTGCTGCATCTTGGCCAGGCTGTCGGTGATAAGGGTGGGCAGCATGGCGGTGGTACCAAAGCGGGCATGGGCCGCCACCATGGTGGCCAGGCTCTCGACGCTGGGGGCCTCGTTAAAGAGCACGCCGCCGCCACCGTTAACCTGGATGTCGATAAAGCCCGGCACCAGGATACCGTCCAGGAGCTCGGCGTTGTCCGAGTGGTCCAGGCCCATGGCCACGATGCGGTCGCCATTGAGGGTCAGGGTGCAGTCCTGGTGCCAGTGATGGCCGTCGAAAAGCTTGGCAACGCGGTAGCTGCTGACCATCAGAGGGTCCTCGTGACCTTGTTGAGGCCTACCGGCGCGTCGGGATTGAGGCCCATCTGCACCGCCACTTCGGCGATATCCAGGTAGAAACGTTGCAGCAGGCATAAAGGTGCCAATCTGGGGTGGACCTCGACAGCGTCCAGGCGCAGGGGAATGATCTTGGCGCCCCGGCTCTGTACGTCTTCAATCTGGCTGCGGTGGTTAAGAGCTGTCTCGTCTTCGATGTGCAGGTCAATCACGCTAAGGGGCCGGGACGCCAGAGTCACAGGGCCGTGCAGGAATTCGGCGCTGGAGAAGGCTTCGGCCTGGATGCCGCACACTTCCTTGAGTTTGAGCGCCACCTCGCGGCTGATGCCATAGCCAAGGCCTCGGCCCAGCACGATGCAATGACGCAGTGCTTGGAGGTGGTTGAGGGTCAGCTGGGGCTCGCCCTTGCAGACCTTGTCCAGGGCCTGGGGCAGTTTGTCCAGGGCTGCCAGCAGCGTCTTGTTGCGGGTCCAGGCGGCTACCAGTTGGGCCACTGCCGACAGGGTGCACAGATAGCTCTTGGTGGCGGCCACCGCCAGCTCTGGGCCGGCTTTGAGGGGCAATACGGCATCGGCCAGGGCCGCCAGGGGTGAGGCCTCGTCGTTGACCAGGGCCACCACAAAGGCACCGGCCTTCTTGGCCGTCTCGGCCTGGGCCAGGATGTCGGGGCTGCGGCCACTTTGGGAGATCACCAGTACCAGGGCACCATCCAGCTGCAGGGTGCGGCCATAAACGCTGGTTACCGAAGGGGCCGAGGCACAGACCGGCACCCCGGTCTCTATTTCAATCAGGTACTTGGCGTAAACGCCGGCGTGGTCGGAAGACCCCCGGCCCACCATCATCACCAGGTGCGGCTTAAGCTTGCGAATGCGCTCCCCCAGCATGGTGGCCAGGGTGGCGTTGTGGCTCAGTTGTTCGGCGATGCGCTGGGCGCTGTCGCGGGCTTCGGTGGCCATCAGGGTGGTCATGCTGCTTTTCCTCCTGCGTAGACCTGCTGGGCGAAGTAGACGGCGCCCATTTCCGGGGTTTGAAGGGCCGGGGCCAGCTTGGCGGCCACCTTGGGAGCCAGGTAGGGCTGCCAGAGCTGGGTCAGGCCCCCTATCATGGTCAGCCTGGGGCTGCCGACCCGGGTCAGTTGCTCGGCCATGGCGCTCAGGTAGGCGGCGCCGTCTTCGACAATCCGTTCGGCCACCCGATCGCCGGCCTGGGCCTGGGCGAACACCAGGGCGGCCAGCTTGGCAAAGGCCGCCGAGGCCTGGCCTGAATAGCTGTCCATCAGTGCCGTGCTGTCGGCGCATTGGGTTTCGGCCAGCACGGCGCCGGCCAGAGAGGTTTCTGGGCCCAGCCCGTCCAGGGCCAGCAGGGTGGCTTGCACTGCAGCTAGCCCCAGCCAGGCGCCGCTTGCTTTGTCACCCAGGGGAAAGCCGTGTCCGCCCAGAAATTGTTGTGCCTGCCCCACCTGGGCAAAGCCGCTGGAGCCGGTGCCGGTGATGATCACCGCCCCCTCTTCACCCTGGTGGGCACCGAGGCAAGCGATATGCAGGTCCGTGGTCAGGTAAAAGGCGCCGAAGGGATGGGCCCAGGCTTCCATCAGGCCCCTGGTTCTGGGGGCATTGATACCGG
Organism: Gallaecimonas xiamenensis 3-C-1; assembly: GCF_000299915.1. Lineage (NCBI taxonomy): Bacteria > Pseudomonadati > Pseudomonadota > Gammaproteobacteria > Enterobacterales > Gallaecimonadaceae > Gallaecimonas > Gallaecimonas xiamenensis. The sequence continues at coordinate 121,111 of NZ_AMRI01000007.1, read as the reverse complement.
CAAGGCCGGCCCCCACTATCAGGTGACCCAGCAGGTTGGCCGACAGGCCGGCACTGGCCAAGGCCTGTTGGGCGCTGGCCACTATGGCACCCTGGGCCCTTTGAAGGCCCTGAACCGGGTTTGCCGGGCCAGCCAATCCTTCCCCCAGGATGCCATCGTTCTTGCTGTACAGCAGGGCGCGACACTTGCTGCCGCCGCCATCTATCCCCAGGAACAGGGGCTTTTCGTCAACTGACGTCATCCAACCAACCTCGTGTTATTCGCTGATCTCTATGGCGCGACCGGGGCGCCCTTGGCGGCTTTTCGCTCTGGTTTTAAAGGGGGCCTTGAGCGCCATGCCGGGGTGCCATTGTTGCCATTGGCTGGCGCCCTGGGGCAGCACTTCTATGGTCAGGCCCGGGTAGGGCAGGCGCAGGTGGTACTGGCCGTTTTCCTTCTGTACCCCCACCGGTGGTAGGCGGTAATGCAGTCCTTCCTTATCCCAACGGGGCAGCCATTTGCTGCCAAGGGTGGCGGCCAGGCGCTGCCAACCTTGGGCCTGGCCTGCCCAATCGGGCTGGGGGCCTTCCCATGGACTCTGGTGCCAGGCTTTTTCTGCCAACACCGCCAGGCGCGGTAACAGCCGGTACCAGGCCTGGGCCGGGCTACGCACTGTCTCCGTCCACAGTTGGCCCTGCAGGCCGAGGATGTTGGCCGGCTTTTCAAGGGGCCAATTGTCGGCCTGATAGGGGTTTTGCTGGCGGTCCTTGAACTGCTGGGCGTTGGCGGCCAACTGCCCCGGCATAAAACGGTACAGCTTGGTGTCGTCTATGTAGCGGCTGCCCCAGTAATAGCCAGGCTCCTGTGGGTCCGGCGCCTGGGGGAAGTCCAGGTAGGTCAGGTCCGGGAAGGAATAGACCACCTCAAAGCCCTGGTTGGCCATCTGGTGGGCCACCTTCTCGCCGCCCCAGAACAGCGGGGTCCAGACGTTGGATTGCACCTTGCCGGGCAGGGTCTTGGGATCCACCCGTTCCAGGCCGTCGCTCCAGGCCGCTGCTTCGATACCAAGGTCATGGAGCTGGCCTATGACCTTGCCCAGAAAGTAGGGCAGCAGGTCATGCTGGTCTTTGATTTCGCCGTTGGCGATCAGCGCCTTACAGGCCGGCGAGTCATGCCAGGCTCCAGCGGTTTCGTCGGCGCCGATGTGGTAGCGCTTGAGGGGCACCCCGGCCTGCTGGTGCATGGCCTGCACGGCACTGAACACCCGCTGGGTAAAGGCATAGGTACTGTCGATGCAGGGGTTTAAGGTGTTGTCGTCGTAATATTGGATGGACTGGTAGCGGGAGCCGTTGGCCGGCTCTACCAGGCGGTATTGGCCGGCGCCGGCCATGTTGTCGGCGCTGAGCCGCCGGAAGCGTACTTCCATGGCGCGGATGGCGGCGCGGCTGTGGCCGGGCATGTCCAAGGAGGGGATAACCTCGATATGGTGGGCCTGGGCGGCGCGCAATAGGTCCTGGTAGTCGGCCGGGGTTAGAAAGCCGTCGCGGCCGGCGCCATCAGGGCCTGCGCCCAGTTGCGGCTGCAGGCAGCGCTCTTCTTGGGGGTCATGGCAACGCTTGCTGGCCATCCGGGTCAGTTCTGGCAAGCCGGGAATGGCCAGGCGCCAACCCTCGTCGTCGGCCAGGTGCAGGTGCAGTTTGTTGAGCTTGAGGGCGCCCATCTCGTCGATCAGTTGCAGCACGAAGTCTTTGCCCAGGAAGTTGCGGGCCAGATCCAGATGCAGGCCCCTGAAAGGGTAGCGGGGGCTGTCGTCTATGGTCACTTTCGGCAACTGGCTGCCGTCGAAGAGCTGGGTCAGGGTCACCAGGGCGTAGTAGGCGCCGGCATCGTCGCTGGCGGTAATGGCTACTCCTTTATCTTCGACCTTGAGCCGGTAGGACTCGGCCGGGCCTTGCTGGCGGCTGATGCTGACCGCCAGGCCGTTAGGGGACAGGGGCAATCCCAGCTTGGGCAGCTTAAAACCTGGGGCCTTGAGGGCAAAGGCGGTGGCTTTTACCTCGCCGAGTTGGCGGCTCAGGGATTTGGGCTCAGGCAGCACCGCCTCCAGTGGCGCCGGGGCCGCAGCGGGGTAGCGGCTGAAATACCACTGGCCGTCCGCTACCGGGGTGTGATCGTCGGCGGTACGCAGGTGCGGTATATCGCCTTTGACAAAGGGCAACTCGTCCTTGGGCAGGACAGCATCGGCCGGGGGCTGGGTAGCCTTGACCACTACCGCTTTCAACCCGGGCGCGGCCAGGTAGAAGTTGGGCAGGGTGTCGGTGTAACCCAGCTGCCAGAAGTTGGCACGCCAGTCGATGCTCAGGGGCTGGCCCTTTTCAAAGGGGACTTTGGCGGTCAGTTGGTGCAGATCGCCGTTCTGGTGGTTGATACGCAGGCTATCACTCTTAAAGGACTGCACCGGGTTGACCAGCCCAAGGTAAAGCTGCCAGTCGGTATCGACCTGGTCGTAGGGCAGGGTCAGGGTCAGTCGCACTTCATAGCAGTGGCCGTCGCCAAAGGCCGGATCGCAGGGCTCCCCTTGCAGGGCGCGCAGTATCTCGTACCTGACATCCAGGTTGTTGGCCATGCGCTCAAGGCCGGTCTGGTCCAGTGCCTGCGCCGCCAGGGGCAGCAGGCCCAGCAGGGAAATAAGGGCTTTCATCGATAAATCCATCTGCAAGAACCCGGGCCCTTGGGCCCGGGTGGGTCAGGTTAGAAGCTGTAGTTCAGGCCCACATAGAAGCGGCGACCGTTGCTGTAAAGCTTGGACGGTGCTGACTTGTCGATGTGGTACTGCTCTATCTCTTCGTCGGTGATGTTGATGGCTTCGGCGGTCAGTTCCAGGTTTTCCATGACCTTGACGCCGATACGGCCGTCCAGTTGGGCGTAGTCGTCGGTATAGACTTCGGCGCCGTACTCGCTGATGCCGTCGTAGTACTCGGTACGGTAGTTGTAGGCCAGGCGGGCGCTCAACCAGTCGTTCTCGTAGTAGCCGGTAAGGTTGGCCATGTGCTTGGAGGCGCCCAGGGTCAAGCCGGAACCGGGGTTGTTGAAGGCATCGCGCTCTTCATTGGAGTCGGCGTCGGTGTAGGTGTAGTTGGCCATCAGGCCGAAGTTGCCAAACTCCTGCTGGTAGGTCAGTTCCAGGCCCTTGACCTCGCTGCCGGCGCCGTTGACCGGCTTGGTGCGGTTGAGGGTGACGTACTCACCGGCCTGCTCGTCATAGGCCTGCACTTCGCTCACCTCATACTTCACCAGGCCTTCGATGTCCTTGTAGAAGAAGGTGGCAGCCAGCATGCCGGTGTCGTCGAAATACCACTCGTAGGCGATGTCGTACTGGTTGGCCCGGATCGGATCCAGGTAGGGGTTACCCAGGGCGGCGTTACCGGTGGGGATGTTGGTGGACTCGTGGTTGGCGATGTCCTTGTAATCCGGGCGGGACATGACCCGGGCTGCGGTAAAGCGCAGCAGGGTGTCGTCGCTCAAATCGAAGATCAGGTTCAGGTTGGGCAGGATGTCTTCATAGTCATGCTTGGCCGTTTCCTGATGCACATCCCAGTTGCCGTTGGGGTCCACGGCCAGGGCCAGTAGCTGGTAGTCCGGCAGCAGGCTGATGGCGGCGGCGGTAGCATCACCGTTCCACTTATAACCGGTGGATTCCACTTCGGTTTTCACAAAGCGCAGGCCGATGTCACCACGGAAACCGTCGCCTTGGAAGTCGCCCTTGGCATAGGCGGCGTAGATCTTCTCGTTGACCTGCCAGGTATCGGCCAGGAACAGGAAGGTGGCGGTGGGGCTGGCATAAGCGGCATTGGGGTAGGCGATGGCAGCCCCTTTACCCAGGTCCAGCAACGGGTAATAGGCGGTGGAACCGCCGCCGACGAAATCGGCCAGGGTGTAGCCTGAGCCGTCCCAACCCAGCACGTCGGCGCCCCAGGAGCCTTCACCGGGTTTCAGATCGCCATAAGGGCCGTTTGCCGGGTCGTTATGCTGGGAGTCGGCTGTCCAGTGGAAGCGAGTACCGCTCTGGCGCTGGCTCTTGTCGTGGTCGCGGTAGTAAACCCCGGTTTTGATGTCGGTAAAGACACCGGTGCTGACCGGGAATTCGAAGTCCAGGCCGCCGTAGTTTTCCTCGTCTTCCATCACCCTGGCCCCTTCCTGCATCCAGTCGAAGGGACGGGCCAGCAGCATGTCACGGCTTTCGGTGTTGGTGGCATCCACGTAGTCGGTGTGGTTAAGGCCAGCAAAATCCACATGGTCCATGACCCGGGAGAACTGGTAGTGGCGGTCACGGCTGGTACCGCCTTCGGCCTCGGTGTGGCCGGCGCGCATGGTCACCTTGAAGCTGTCGGCGCTGTAGCTGCCGTCAAAGTCATAGGACTTGGAGTCGGAATAGGACACCCGGTCTATGACATAGAGCTGGGAGGTGGCGTCGTAGGCGGTGCCGGCAATGACGTTATTGCCGCTGAAAGTGGCACTGGCCGGGTCGAAGTTTTCGTTGAGGAAGGTGTAGAGGTTGTGGTTGGTGTTGTTGGCGTCGAGCTTGGTATCCAGCACGTTCAGGGTTAGGTCCCAGGCGTCGGCCGGGCGCCACTGAATGGAGGCAAAACCGGTCTTACGTTCCCGCTCCTGGCTGAAATGGGCATCACCGATAACGCGCGGATACCAATAGTCGTCGCTTTGATCGTTGGGGGTGCCGTTGTCGGCGGCAACAAAGCCGAGGGCTTCCTTACCTTCACGGACCAAGGTGCGGTCTTGCTTGGTCAGGGCCACCAGGAAGCCGAAGGTTTCGTCTTCGTTCTTCCAGGAATAGAGGCCGGATATCTGCGGATCCCATTCTTCGGAATTATCGGAATATTGTTCTTCAAAGCTCAGCTTGAGGGTGTTGGCGTCCAGCTGCAGGGGCTTGAAGGTCTTCAGGTAAACGGTGCCGCCCAGAGATCCTTCCTGTACGTCGGCCTGGGGACTCTTGTAGACCTCCAGGGAGGACACCAGGTTGGAGGGCAGCAGGGTGAAGTTGAAGGCGCGGGACGGGTTGTCCAGCACGAACCAGTCGGCTGACGCCACGGCGGCGCCGTTGAGCAGGGTCCGGTTCTGGGAGGGGTCGGTACCCCGTACGGCGATTTTTTCCCCTTCACCGAAGTCGCGGGTCACGGACACGCCGGTGATGCGGGACAGGGAATCTGCGACGTTCTTGTCCGGGAACTTGCCGATATCTTCGGAAGTGATGGCGTCGACGACGGCAGTGCTGAAGCGTTTGGTGTTGACCGAGGCTTTCATACTGGCGCGGATGCCGGTGACTTCGATGCGCTCGATATCGTCGGTTTCGGTCGCGGCGGCGGGCGCTGTGCTGGTGGCCGGAGTGGTATCGGCGGCCCAGCTGGGCAGGGCAACTGCGCCTCCGACTATCAAGGCGAATTTCACAGCAAGAGCGCACGAGCTCAGTTTGCGATTTTCCATGGGAGTTCCATCCTGATGTCTTGGTTTTCTGCTTCGGCTCCTTACTGCTGGAGCTCTGTTATCGATATGACAGCGTTGTCATCCGTTTGTCACGCTAGCCAAATTGTGAACAAGTTGCAAACGGTTTTTTACGTAAAGATGACCTTGATCTCAGCATCAAGGCCGGTCTGGATGGAGGGTCAGGCGGGGCGGGCGGTGGAATCGCGTTTCAGTAATTTAGGCTTGAATATCAGTTGGTTATCTTTGGCGTCCCCACGCAGGCTGGCCAGCAGCAGCTCGGCGGCGCGGCGTGCTATCAGGCTGTTGGGCTGCTGGGCCGTGGTCAGGGGCGGCCAGGTTTGGCGGGAAAAGGGCGAGTCTTCGAAGCCGGCAATGGCGATGTCTTCGGGGACCCTGACTCCTTCGAGGCGGCAGGCAAAGAGGGCGCCGGCCGCTATCTCGTCATTGGCCGCCACTATGGCGGTGGGCCTGGGGGTCTGGGCCAGTACCTGGCGGGCATTGGCTACCCCGGAATCAAAGGCATAGCGGCCAGGCAAGATGGCCGCCTGGGCCGGGTCCAGGCCAAATTGGCGCAGGGCTTCTTCAAAGCCGCTTTGGCGCTCGGCGGTGGAGTGGTGGATGGTGTCACCGCAGAAAAAGGCCAGTTGCTGGTGGCCTTGCTCCAGCAAATGCCGGGTCACCTCCAAGGCGGCGCCGTGGTCGTCCACCATGACGCAGGGGCTGAGTTGGTCCGGTGCCTTGCTGCCGGAGATGATGCGCACGAAGGGGATCTCCAGATCCTTAAGGGTATGGAGCACTTCCGGCAGCTCCGACAGGGGCGGGGTCAACACAACCCCGGCCAGACGGGCCCTTTTGACGGTGGCGGTCAGCTCTTCGACGATATGGCCGGTAAAGGCGTCGCAGGGGTGGATCAACAACTCATAGCCATGTTCGCGGCAGGCGGCCAAGAGGCCGTTTTGCATGTCGATGACATAGTAGGCGTTGGGGTTGTCGTAGAGGTAACCGATGTTAAAGGACTTGAAACCGGCCAGGCTGCGGGCCGCCTGGTTGGGTTGGTAGTCCAGTTGCCGGGCCGCTTCCATGACCTTGGCCACCGTTTCTTCCCTGACCTTGGGTTCGCGGTTGATGACCCTGGATACGGTTTTGATGGACACCCCGGCCAGGCGGGCAACGTCATTGATGGTGGCTGTCTTCAAGATGCTGAGCTTAAGGTTGGCTTGGCACTCAGTTAACACCAACAAGTGCAAAGTCTCAACCCAGTTGGGGGCGGCAAGTCGCTGATCGCAGGGGCTTTGAAGGTGAGGGAACGCTTATCTACTACGCTTTGAATACTGAGCCTGGGAACATTCCGCTATGGCAAGAATGCTTTGGGCCCTGCTCTTTTTCTGCAGCTGCGCCCTGGCCCAGGGCAGTTACTGGCAGCTGGACATCAAGGGTGCCATAGGCCCCGGTACCGCCGATTATCTAGCTGGCCAACTGCGTGAGGCCGGGCAACAACAGCCGGCCCCGGTTTTGGTGCTGGTCACCCTGGACACGCCAGGGGGCCTGGCTTCCGCCACCCATGATATCAACCAGGCCATATTGGCCAGCCCTGTACCTGTGGTTATCTACGTAGCACCCCAGGGGGCCAGGGCCGCCTCTGCCGGTACCTTCATGCTCTATGCCAGCCATGTAGCCGCCATGGCTCCGGCTACCCATTTGGGGGCGGCCAGCCCGGTACAGTTGACCGGTGGGGGCGCCAAGGAAAAGGACGATACCGACGACAATCAAAAGACCCTGGCCCGCAAACAGATGAACGATGCCGTAGCGGATATCCGCGCCCTGGCCGAGCTCAGGGGCCGCAACGGCGACTGGGGCGAGTCGGCGGTGAGAGACGCGGCAACCCTGACCGCCAGCCAGGCCCTGGCCAAGGGGGTGATAGAGCTTGTCGCCAAGGATGAAGCAGAACTGCTGGCCAAGCTCGATGGCCGTGAAGTAGAGACCACAGCCGGTAAGTGGCGAATGGCTACCCAGGGCCTGGTGGCCGAGCGCCGTACCCCGGACTGGCGCCAGCGCTTCATCATGGTCATAACCGACCCCAATATCGCCTACATACTGATGCTGCTTGGGGTTTATGGCCTGTTGCTGGAGTTCTACAGCCCCGGCTTTGGGGTGTCCGGCACCATAGGGGTTATCTGCCTGTTACTGGCGCTGCTGGCCTTCCAGATGCTGCCCATCAGCTACGCCGGCCTGGCTTTGATACTGGTGGGGCTGGCCCTGCTAAGCGCCGAGGCCCTGGTGCCCAGTTTCGGCATCCTGGGGGCAGGGGGGCTGGTGGCCTTCCTGCTGGGGTCGGTGCTGTTGTTTGAAAGCCCGGATAAGGCCTTTCGGGTGGCCTGGCCGGTGATCGCCGCCTTTGCCCTGTTGTCACTGCTGTTCCTGCTGGTGGTGGCAAGGATGCTGCTCAAGTTGCGCCACCGCCCGCCAGCGTCGGGGGACGACATGCTGCTTGGCCTTCAAGGTGAGTGCTTAAAGGCCTTTACCGGTGAAGGCCAGGTCAGGGTGCAGGGGGAGATTTGGACGGCCACCTGCGACCAGCCCCTGGCTGCCGGCCAGTGGGTGCGGGTGCAGGCCGTCGAGGGGCTGACCTTGAAGGTTCAGCCATTACCACAAGAGGAGCGCAAGCCATGATACCCCTTGCCTATTTTCCGCTGCTGTTGTTTGTCCTGCTGCTGTTCATCATCGCCAGCATGTTTCGCATCCTGCGCGAATACGAAAGGGCGGTGGTGTTCCTGCTGGGGCGCTTTTACAAGGTGAAGGGGCCCGGGCTCATCATCATAGTGCCCTTTGTGCAGCAGATGGTGCGGGTAGACCTTCGTACCCTGACCATGGACGTGCCGACCCAGGACGTTATCTCCAGGGACAACGTCACCATCAGGGTCAACGCCGTCATCTACTTTCGGGTGGTGGACCCGCAAAAGGCCATCATCAACGTGGAAAACTACCTGGAGGCTACCAGCCAACTGGCTCAGACCACCTTGCGCTCGGTGCTTGGCCAGCACGAATTGGACGAGCTGCTGGCGGAACGGGAAACCCTCAATGCCGACCTGCAGCGCATCCTCGATACCAGCACCGACGCCTGGGGCATCAAGGTCAGTAATGTGGAGATAAAGCACGTGGACCTGGATGACTCCATGATCAGGGCCATCGCCCGCCAGGCAGAGGCGGAAAGGGTGCGCCGAGCCAAGGTGATCCATGCCAGCGGTGAGCTCGAAGCGTCCAAGAAGTTGCTGGAGGCCGCCCAGGTGTTGGCCCAGCAGCCCCAGGCCATACAGTTGCGTTACCTACAGACCCTGACCGAGATCTCCGGCGAGAATAATTCCACCATCATCTTCCCCCTGCCCATGGAGCTGATGCAGGTCTTTGCCCGCCATAAAGGGGATTGAGCCCCAGTTGGGCTTTGGCTAGGCTGGGGCTTTTGTGCGGAGCCGCCCATGGAAGCCTTGCTAAGCCGTTTGGGGATCGCCTTTAACAAGGTGGAGCACCCACCCTTGCCCGACTGCCAGGCCGCTGACCGCTTTGGCCTGGCCAGGCCGGGCCAGCGCATCAAGAACCTCTTCTTGCGGGACAACTACGGCCGTCAGCATATCTTGCTGCTCACCACCCCAGACAAACAGGTGGACCTAAAGGCCCTGTCCCGCCAAAGCGGTTTGTCGCGGCTGGGCTTCGCATCTGCAGAGCGTCTTGAACGTTACCTGGGGGTGGCGCCGGGGGCTGTGTCCTTGCTGGCCTTGGCCCAAGCCCCGCAAGGCACCGTTGCCCTCTGGATAGATGAAGCCCTTTGGCAGGGCCAGGACTTTCAATGCCACCCCCTGGTCAGCCACCAGACCCTGGTGATCCCCAAGACCGGAGTGGAGCGCTTTTGCGACCATCTTGGCATCATCCCCAAAGTGCTGGCGGTGCCCAGCCGTTAGAGCCAATGCTCCGGGCGCTGCTGGGCCTTGGCCAGCAGCCAGTTGCGCAGGTAACAGGCCTGCCGCAAGGGCAGGTAGGGCAGGGTCAGGTGCCCCGCCGCCGTGGTCAGCGCCAGGGTAGCGTAACCCCGGGTCCTTTGCCCTGGGCTTTGCACCAGTTTTACGCCCTGCACCTTATGGGGCAGCAGTAGCCAAAAATGCTGGCTCCATAGGCCCCGGCGCACCCAGAGCCTGTCCTCGTCCAGCTGCCAGCCACAACCCAGCCAATAAAGATAAACCCAGCACCAGGGGGCCAGCCCCAGCAGCAGGGCGCCCCAGCCCAGCTCTATGGCGCTGCCTGCCCCCAGCAACAGGGCCGGCAATGCCGTCCACAGCAATAAGCGGCCAAGGTAATAGGCAGGCGGGCGGCAAAAGGCCCCTTGCGGCAGCCGCTGGGCGCCGGCCAGGGCCAGTAGCTCGGGTAATTCCGCAGTTCTTAGGGCCGGGGCCAGCAGTTTTTGGCTTGGTTCCTGGCCTTGCTTGGTGTTGCCGTCCCTGACCGGATGCAGGCTTAGCTGCCAACGGCCAAAGAGCCGGTCCAGCAGGTTGCGGCGCAGCTCCAGCCATTGCAGCCGCCTGTGTTCCATGGCCAGTTGCCGGTGGTTAAGCAGGCCGCCGCTTTGCAGCAACTTGCCTTGTTGGCGCTCAAGGCGATAGGGGTGGTAGATCAGCACCGCAGCCAGCATGGAGAGCGCCGTCAACACCAGTACCAGCACAATAAAACCCACCAGGTAGGCAAAGGGCCCCCAAGTGTCCAAGTTGCTGTCCAGCAACCAGTCGAGCTGGTCGGCCAGGTTGTCGTAGAAGGGAGCCATTACCACCAACAGCCAGGCCAGATGGTTATGGCAAAGGCCGAACAGCAATAGGTCACCGATACTGCGGGTCAGCAGGGGCGGCTCGGCTTCGTGGGCCTCTGTGTCTACTTCAGACTGGGCCGCCAGCAGCATGGCTTTGACGGCCTTGACCTCGTCTTCGCGCAAGGCCGCCAGCTTGGCTTCCTGGCCGCTGGCACCGGCAGTCTCGATATGCAGGTTAAATAGCCCCAAGGGCTTGAAGTAGAGAGGCTGGCTGACCTCAATGTTCTGAACCCTTTCGGCCGGGATCTCCAGGTGCTTACGGAAAAACCAGCCCTGGGTGATTTCCAGGCGGCCGGGCTTGAGCTGATAGAGAAAGCGCCACCAGCTGACCAGGGCCCCCAGGCCCATGCCAAAAGGCGCCACCAGGATAAGTACCAGCAGCGCCGTGCTGATATCGAACTTACCCATGTAAACGCCGCCGGCCAGGGCCGCCGGTATGGCCTGGGCCCATTGGCGCAGCTGACCCAGCAGGAAAAACAAGATGCCCCAGGGGGACAGGCGCCGCCATTCAGTCATGCCGGTCTATCCGGGCCAGCAACCATTGGCGCAGGCGCTGGGCCTCTGCTTCTTCGAGGCCGGGGATCACCAATTCGGCACTGGACGATCCGGCAGAAAAGAGGTTCAGGGTGGCCAGGCCCAGGTGCCGCTCCCAGGGCCCCTGCTCTATGGCGATATGCTGGATACGGCAATAGGACAGGGCGGTCTGGGCCCGCCAAATAACCCCGCCAAGGCTTTGGATGTCCCGTTCCCGCACCAGGTAGCCAAAGGTAATGGCCAGCCGATGGCGGTGCAGGCAAAGCAGGCCCCCCAGCAATAGCGCCGCCGGCAGGCTCAGTGCCAGTAGCCAACCATGTCCCACCAGCACGGGCAAGGCCAGGGCGGCCAGCAACAGGACCAGGGCAAACAGCAGTGCCTTGGCCAGTTCCTGGCGAGGGTACTTGGGGGACAACGGCTGCCATTCCAGGGCATCCGCCTGGGGCAGGGACTCGACAATATGATTATGGAACATAGGGTTATCCCTGGGTCACCAAAGGTCATTGTGGCAGACCGCAAAGGGATGGCAAGGGCACAGAATGTAAGGGGTTTTGTCTAGCAGGACCTGGACCAGGCAAAGGCGGGATAAAAGAAAACCCAGCCGAGGCTGGGTTTCTAATATGGTGCCTCGAGCCGCAATGGAACGGGGCCGCCGAGGTGGGGCCGCCGAGGCCAGCGGCAGAGTGTCGCCGATAGCAAAAAGCCCCGGTCTTGCGACCAGGGCCTTTGCTTTAAATGGTGCCTCGAGCCGGACCAAAATGCCCGGAGCATTTTGGGACATCGCTGGCGATGGCCCCAAGGGGCAGGTCCAGGGAAGGGCCTGGCAATCGAACTTGTTCGATGACGGCCTAAAAAAGAAAACCCAGCCGAGGCTGGGTTTCTAATATGGTGCCTCGAGCCGGAATCGAACCAGCGACACGCGGATTTTCAATCCGCTGCTCTACCAACTGAGCTATCGAGGCAAATTTTAAGTGGTGCCGGCTGCAGGAGTCGAACCCGCGACCTACTGATTACAAGTCAGTTGCTCTACCAACTGAGCTAAGCCGGCAACCTAAACTGGCTTTGTGATTCAGGAATTTATCGCAAATTCTGAATCGGGTAAATGGTGTTTTGGCACCGGTTTCCGATGACTTGTCGCCATCCTGAAACACTGAAATATGGTGCCTCGAGCCGGAATCGAACCAGCGACACGCGGATTTTCAATCCGCTGCTCTACCAACTGAGCTATCGAGGCAAATTTTAAGTGGTGCCGGCTGCAGGAGTCGAACCCGCGACCTACTGATTACAAGTCAGTTGCTCTACCAACTGAGCTAAGCCGGCAACCTAAACTGGCTTTGTGATTCAGGAATTTATCGCAAATTCTGAATCGGGTAAATGGTGTTTTGGCACCGGTTTCCGATGACTTGTCGCCATCCTGAAACACTGAAATATGGTGCCTCGAGCCGGAATCGAACCAGCGACACGCGGATTTTCAATCCGCTGCTCTACCAACTGAGCTATCGAGGCGACGGGCGCTAATTAAATAGATCTTTGGGGGGCAAGTCAACCAGCCGGAAGGGGGTTTTGCACTCCCTTCCGACTGTTTGCTCAAAGCCTGTACAAAATCAGGCGTTGGGTGGGGTGTAACCCTCGATTTGCGGGTCCTTGCCCTCGAAAAGGAAGTCGCTCATGGCCCCTTCCAGGAACTTGCGATGCTCGGCATCCATCATGTTCAGCTTCTTTTCGTTGATGAGCATGGTCTGCTTTTTCTGCCAAAGGCCCCAGGCTTCTTTGGAGATGCTATCGAAGATGCGCTTGCCCAGCTCACCGGGGTAGAGCTGGAAGTCCAGGCCCTCGGCTTCTTTGTTGAGATGGACACAAAATACGGTGCGGCTCATTGGCTTTCCTCGGTTTTCAAAAGGCTCAGCAATTTGCTGGTGGGGGCGGCCAGGCCCACGGCCGGTGGCTGGGCCAAGTTATACCAAAGGCCGCCATCGGCTTCCATGACGCTGCCCGGCAGTTCCTCCACATCCAGTAGCACGGGGCTGATATCCAGGTGGAAATGGCTAAAGGTGTGGCGAAAGGGGCTGAGATCCTGCCGGCGGTTGGCCACCAACTGCTGTTGGTCAAGCCAGGGGCCGATATCGGTCACCTCGGGTGGGCAGTAGAGGCCGCCCCACAGACCGCTGGGTGGCCTTTGTTGCAAGAAGACGCAGCCGTCCCTGCGCAGCAGCAAAAAGGTGGCGCTGCGCACCGGCAGGGTTTTCTTGGGCTTTTTGCCGGGATAGTCGCTTTGGCGGCCCACCTTATAGGCGCCGCAATCTCCGGCAACCGGACACTGCTGGCAGCTGGGGCGTGATCGGGTACAGATCATCGCCCCCAAGTCCATCATCGCCTGGTTATAGGCGCTCACTTCCCGGCTGGGGGTAAAGCCCTCGGCGATGTCCCACAGCCGGTCATGGACCTTCTTGTTGCCGGGCCAACCGTCCACCTGCTGGTGGCGGGCCAGCACCCTTTTGACGTTGCCGTCCAGAATGGCGTGGTCCTGGCCCAGGGACAGGGACAACACCGCCCCAGCGGTGGAGCGGCCCACCCCGGGCAGGGCTTCAACCTCTTCGATGCGCTCGGGGAAGCGGCCACCATGCTGGTCGCGAATATGCTGGGCGGCCTTATGAAGGTTGCGGGCCCGGGCGTAATAGCCGAGGCCGGTCCAGTGGTGCAGCACCTCGTCCTGGTCGGCATCGGCCAGGGCCTGCACGTCGGGAAAGCGCGCCATAAAGCGCTCGAAATAGGGAATGACGGTGGCCACCTGGGTCTGTTGCAGCATGATTTCCGACACCCAAACCTTGTAGGGCGTCTTGTGCTGCTGCCAGGGCAGGGTCTTGCGGCCATGTTGGTGGTACCAGTCCACCACCCGCTGGGCAAAGGTCATGGCTATTCTTCTTTGTGGAAATAGGCCGGCATTGTAGCGATAATGCCCGCCCCAAAATACAGGAGCCCCCCATGTCCGAGCAAAACGCCGAAAATACGCCCTACCTGCGTAAGATCCGCAGCTTCGTGCGCCGCGAGGGGCGCCTGACCAAGGGCCAAGCCCAGGCGCTGGACGCCAACTGGGCCAGCATGGGCCTGGAACACGGCATGGGCCTGCTGGACCTGGCTGCGGTGTTTGGCAACAACAACCCGGTGGTGCTGGAGATCGGCTTTGGCATGGGTAAAAGCCTGGTGGAAATGGCCAAGGCGGCACCTGAGTTCAACTTTATCGGCATTGAAGTGCACAAGCCCGGCGTCGGCGCCTGCCTGATGGCCGCCAGCGAAGCCGGGGTCAGCAACCTGCGGGTCTTCGAGCACGACGCCATCGAAGTACTGGCCGACAATATCCCCGACGCCAGCCTGGCCCGGGTCCAGCTGTTCTTCCCCGACCCCTGGCACAAAAAGCGCCACCACAAGCGCCGCATCGTCCAGCTGGAGTTTGCCGAGAACCTGCGCCAAAAGCTCAGTATTGGCGGCGTTTTCCACATGGCCACCGACTGGGAAAACTACGCCGAGCACATGCTCGAAGTAATGAGCGCCGCCCCCGGCTACCAGAACCAGTCTGCCAGCAGCGACTATGTGCCTTGCCCCGACTACAGGCCCAAGACCAAGTTCGAAGCCCGTGGCGAGCGCCTGGGCCACGGTGTTTGGGACCTGATGTTCGAGCGCACCGCCTGATAGGCCAATGCCAGAAAAAGCCGGGCTTGCCCGGCTTTTTTGTGCCAGGGCAACAGGGCAGTCTCGCCAAAAGCTGGTGAAAATCACCAACTTAGCGATGAGCTATTATATTTATCTCCTTGATTCATATCGCCTTTCAATAATGGCACGTAGCTTGATAGAGCCCTGTCAGAATCAGCCAAGGAGCTTCTGATGAACAAGATGATAATGGCCCTGCCCCTGCTGGCCTTGAGCGCAACCGCCATGGCCAAGGACACCCAGATCAGCGTGGATGAAAAATGCCAGATGACGATCCCCCACGATCTGCGCCTGGCCAAAGATGGCTTTTGGGTGGAGGACCAGGGTAAGGCGCTGATGCGCTACCAAGACGGCACCCTGCTCATTGGCGAGCGCAGCCAGAGCCTGAGTGGCGAGCAGCGTCAGTCTTTGGACAAGTTCAACGGCGGCCTGCGCGCCAGCGCCGCCACCGGGGTGGAGCTGGGGGTCAGCGCCATCGAACTGGCTTCACAGGTTACCTCTGGGGTGCTGGCGGACCTGCTGGGCGCCGAGGCGGCCGAGGAAGTGCGCCTGGGGCTGGACGAAGCCAAGCTGCGGCTGCACCGGCAGCTCTATGAGCAGGACGGCACCTGGTACGTCAAATCCGGGTCTTTTGACGAGGACCAGGACGACTACCTGGGTGACGAGTTCGAGCAGCGGGTGGAGAGCGCCGTCAAGAAATCCATGGGTAACCTCTTTACCCAGCTGGGCCAGGCCATGAGCAGCGGCGACGGCAGCTTTGAAGAAAACGTCCAGGCCTGGGCGGCCGATATGGAAAGCCGGGCCAACCGCATCGAAGAGGAAGCCAAGGCCAAAGGCGGCGACATCGAGGTCAAGGCCAACCAGCTGTGTGACCAGTTACTGGCCCTGGACAAGCAGGAAGAGGGCTTTAAAAGCCAGTTTAGCGGTTGGGTGGAGCTGCTGGTCAGTAAAGGATAAGGCCGGACAGCACCGCCAGCAGGGCCAGCACCACCACAGGTACCCTGGCCAACAGCAGCGCCGCCCCCAACACCAGCAGGGCGGCGTTTTCATTGCTGGTGACGCTGCCTAACCAAAGCTCCTGGTACCAGGTGTGGGCCAGCAGGGCCACTACGGCGCCGTTGGCTCCCCTTAATGCCCCTTGTAGCCAGGACCATTGGCGCAGTTGCTGCCAGCAGGGCAGTATTCCCCACAGCAGCAAAAAGGACGGCAGGTAGATGGCCCCCAGGGCCCAAAGGCCGCCCATCAGGCCCCCAGGGCCCAGGGTTGAGGCGCTGCCGAGGAAGGCGGCAAAGCTGAACAGGGGCCCTGGCATCACCTGTGCCAGGCCATAACCGGCCAGGAAATGGGACGGCTCCAGCCCCTGTTGCACCAGTTGGGTGCTGGCCAACAGCGGCAGCACTACATGGCCGCCACCAAACACCAAGGCGCCGGTGCGGGCCAACTCCCCAAGGGGCCCTGAGGGCACCAGGACTAGGACCGCCACCCCGCTTAACGCCACAGGCAACTGCCAGGTAAAGGCCTTTTTCAGGGGGCTGGACGGGAGCTGAGGTTTAAAAAACAGGGCGCCAAGGAGGGACGACAGGGCCAGCAGTGGCAACTGCCATGACTGACCCCTGACCAGCAGCACGGCCAAGACCACCAGGCACAGCAGGCGACTGCCGGGAGTTGCAAGGAGGCTTTTGGTCATGGACAACAGGGCCTGGCCGACGATAAGCACGGCAAAAAGCCCCAGGCTGGTCATCATGGCACTGGCCTGGGACCAGCCCAGCAGCCAGGGCAGCCCCAGGCCGGCGGCGACCATCAAAGTGGCACTGGGCAGGGTAAAGGCAATAAAGGCGGTGATGGCTCCCGGCCATCCGGCCCTGTGATGGCCTATGGCCATACCCAGTTGGCTGGAGGTGGGGCCTGGCAATAACTGGCACAGGGCTAGAAGTTCGGCAAAACGGCTTTGGTCCAGCCAGGCCAGCTCTTGGACAAAACGGCGCTGGAACCAGGCGACATGGGCTATGGGGCCGCCAAAGGCGATAAGCCCCAGGCGCAGAAACTCCTTAAACAGGCACCACATCGCTTTGCAAAGGCCTGGTGCTGTACCGGCGGTGCAGCAGGTTGTCGCTGCCCCACCAGGCCAGGATGATTTCGGCGAAGGGGATCAGGTAGATCGCCTTGATGTGGATGCTCCACAGGTATTGCTCGCCGGTCATGTCCGAGAGGGTTAACAGCAGGCTGGCTGACAGGGAGATCAGCACCACCAACATGTAACACCAGATAGGTCCCCGGCCTCGCCTCGCCTTGAGCAAGGCCTCGAAGACAAAGGCCAACACCACCAGCTCCCGTAAGGCGTTGATGAGATACCAGAGCCCGAACAGGTCACTATCCCCAAACAGCAGGTCGTTTTCGTAGTCTTCGGAAAGCAATACCAGCACACCATAGGCGGCGTAGTTGCAGAGGATCAGCAGCGGCAGGCGACGCTCCTGGCGCGCCGTAAAGAAGGCCAGCAATACGAAGGCGACGGCCATGATGTTGAGGTAATCACCCAAACCGGGGGCTCACTATCTAACAGAGGTGTTGCCTAGTGTCTGGGGATTTGCCGCCCAGGTCAACGCAGTGTGAATGACAAAGCGCAGACCGAATGTCAGCCCGCCACAGGTAGGCGTTTTCTTGCCCAACGTTGGCTGAGGAAGTTGTCGGAGCCAAGCCAAGCTGCAATGACTTCGATAAAGGGAATGCAGTAGCTGTAGTAGAGGTGGATATGAGCCAATACCTTGTTGGCCTCCATCTCCTGGCCGGCCATGGCGATATTGAGCAACAGCGACAGGCTGATCACCGCCAGGTAGCACTTGAACCACCCTTGGTAAGGGCTACGCTGCATCAAGCCTTCGAACAGGAAGGCCATGACGATGACTTCCCTTAGGGCGTTGAGCAGGTACCAGTCGATTTCCGTGGGATAACTGAAAAAGCGGCCGGCAAGGTAGTTCTGGGACGCCATGGCCAGAGCGTAGTAGAGGCCATAGTTCAGCAGTATCACCATGGGCAGGCGCCGGTGACCTTTGGCAAGAATGGCCGCCATCACCAATAGGATGAGGGCGGTCATATTGAAAACGTCGGTCAACATTTACTTGTTGTCGTTCTCGATTGGATCTTCACCATTATCTTTCTGCTTGGTTCCAGGCATAACCTAATCCTTGTTTTGACAAAAAAGCCAAGAAAGAGCTTATTGATTTTATAAGATTAATCAAATGCTTTGTGTGGCCATCCACTGGTCAATGCGCGACTCCAGCACATTGAGGGGCAGCGGGCCGCTGCGCAGCACTTCGTCGTGGAAGGCGCGAATATCAAAGCGGTTGCCCAGGGCCTTTTGGGCCTTGTGGCGCAGTTCCATGATCTTGAGTTTGCCAATCATATAGGCCGTGGCTTGGCCCGGCATCACGATATAGCGCTCTATGGCCTTGACCACATCCCCTTTGGGATTGGGGGTGTTGGCCAGCAGGTAGTCGATGGCCTGCTCGCGGCTCCAGTGCTTGGCATGGATACCGGTATCCACCACCAGGCGGCAGGCGCGCCACAGCTCCATGGCCAGGCGGCCAAAGTCGGAATAGGGGTCCTGGTAGAGGCCGATTTCCTTGGGTACCTCTTCGGCGTAAAGCCCCCAGCCCTCGATGTAGGCCGTGTAATGGGCATAGCGGCGGAACATGGGAATGTCCTTGAGTTCCTGGGCTATGGCGATCTGCATGTGGTGGCCGGGAATGCCCTCATGATAGGCCAGGGCCGCCATCTGGTAGACCGGCATGTCCTTCATGTTGTAGAGGTTCACGTAATAACGCCCGGGGCGGGAGCCGTCTGGAGCCGGCCCCTGGTAAAAGGCCTTGCCGGCGCTTTTTTCCCGGAAGGGCTCCACTGCCTTCACATCCAGCTCGGCCTTTGGCATCAACCCGAACAGGGCCGGCAGCCGGTCTTTCATATCGTCGATAAGGGCCGTGGCTTCGGCCAGGTAACGATCCCGGCCGGCCTCGTCGTTGCTGTAGAAAAAGCGCTCATCGGTACGCAGGTAATCGAAGAAGGCCTTAAGGTCGCCCTTGAAGCCTACCTTGTCCTTGATGGCGTTCATTTCCCTATGGATACGAGCCACCTGCTCCAGGCCAATCTGGTGAATCTGCTGGGCGTCGAGATCGGTGGTGGTGATCTCCTTGAGACGCCACTGGTAGTAGGCGTCCCCTTGGGGGAACTTCCAGGCGCCAGCCTTGCTGTCGGCACTCTGGGCCAGTTCGCTGATAACGGCCGACAGATGCTCGTAGGCCGGGCCGACCTTGGTGCGCAAGGCTTCTTTGGCCTCGGACAACAGGCGGTAACGGTTTACCCCCTTGACCTTGTCCAGCTTGGCCTTGAAGTCGGCCAACAGCACGTTGTCTTCGGCGCCGGCTTCAAAGGGAAAACCCCGGGTCAGGTTTTGGATGTCGCCTTGCACATGCTCAAAGACAAAGGCGGGGGCCACTATGCCCTGCTGCGCCCTTTGGCTGAGGTTAGTTTCCAGCTGTTCCAACAGGGCCGGAATGGCGCGCAGGCGATGGACATAGGCCCAGGCATCGCTGTTATTGTCGATGCGGTGGCTGTTGATCAGAAACGCCGCCGGCTGACTGTGCCAGCCGTACATCTGGTTGACTGGGTAGTCATAATGGCGCCATTTGTCGCTGGCCAGGGTGTCTTTGAGCTGCTGCTCCAGCAGGGTCAGGCTGAGGCTGTCTTGGTCGTTAAGGCGGGCCTTGTCCAGTTGCGCCAGCTTTTCCAGCATCAGCTTGGCCCTGGCCAGGCGGTCGTCGTCGGCCTTGTCGGATATGTCATCCCACTTGCCTTTGTTGGTGTCCATCCCCAGTTGGGTCTGCCACATGGGGCTGGCCGCGACTTCGGCGTCGAAGTAGGCCTGGAACAGGGCCTGGGCCTTGTCATGGAGCTGGGCTTCGCTCAATACGACAGGTGCCTTGTGTTCGGCGGTCCTGGGGGACTGGGCGCAGCCGCCAAGGGCCAGGGTGACGGCCAAGGCCAGCGCGGGGATGCGGAACACCATGACGACTCCGGTGGGAATGAAAAGTGGCGCCATGTTAACCCATTGGCGCCACCGATGTTGATAGAAGGATGTAAAAGGTTACAAAAATGAGGCGAGCAGCTGGTTCAGGTACCTGTGGCCTTGTTCGGTGACCAGCCAGTGGCTGTCGTCGTCCCTGACCATGCCCTTGGCTTTGGCGTCGGCCAACAACTGTTCGGCATCCTCAAGGGGCAGCCCGGTCCTGGTCATGAACTCGGCTTTGGGCACCGCTTCGAACAGCCTTAACCGGTTCATGAAGTACTCGAAGGGCAAATCGTCCCTGTCCACTTCGGTCAGCTGGTCCATAAAGCTGCGGGCCGGGTCCAGGTAGCCCTTGGGGTGGCGGACCTTGACGGTGCGCAGGATACGGCCGTCAGCCTGGGTCAGCTTGCCGTGGGCGCCGCAGCCAATACCCAGATAGTCCCCAAAGCGCCAGTAGTTGAGGTTATGGCGGGCTTCGAAGCCAGGCTTGGCGTAGGCGGAGATCTCGTACTGGCGATAGCCGGCTGCCAGCAGCAGCTGGTGGCCCTCTTCCTGGATATGCCACAGGGTGTCGTCGTCGGGCAGCACCGGCGGTTTGCTGGCAAAGAGGGTATTGGGCTCTATGGTGAGCTGGTACCAGGACAGGTGTGCCGGGTTGCAGGCGATGGCCTGTTTCAGATCATCCAGAGCATCTTGCGGCCTTTGGTTGGGCAGGCCATGCATCAGGTCCAGGTTAAAGCTGCGTACCCCACAATCGGCGGCCAGGGCCGCAGCCCGCAGCGCCTCTTCGGGGCCATGGATGCGGCCCAACAGGTTGAGCTTGTCCTGCTGCAGGCTTTGCACCCCGATAGAGAGACGATTGACTCCCCCCTTGGCAAACCCCTCGAACTTGTCTGCCTCGACGGTGCCGGGGTTGGCTTCCAGGGTGATCTCGATGTCATCTGCGAAGGCAATGCGCTCACGGACCCCGGCCAGCAGCCTGGCAATGGCCTGGGTGGAGAAGACGCTAGGGGTGCCGCCGCCGATAAAGATGCTTTGCAGCTGCCTGCCGCCAGCCAGGGGCAGGTCGGCTTCCAAGTCAGCCAGCAGGGCATCCACGTACTGGGTTTCTGGGATGCCGTCCTTGATGGCGTGGGAGTTGAAGTCGCAATAAGGGCACTTCTGCACGCACCAAGGGATATGGATATAGAGGGACAGCGGCAGCATTCAGGCCTCGAGGCGGGCGATCAGGGCTTTTAAGGCCTGGCCACGGTGGCTGACCGCGTTCTTTTCTTCCTTGCTGAGTTCGGCGGCGGTTTTGCCCAGGGCTGGCACGTAGAACACCGGGTCATAACCGAAACCGCCTTCACCATAGGCTTCACGGGCGATACGGCCTTCCCAGGCCCCTTCACAGATGATGGGGGTGGGGTCGTCGGCATGGCGCAGGTACACCAGGCAACAGATAAAGCGGGCGCTGCGGGCGTCCACAGGCAGGTCTTGCATTTCCGCCAGCAGCTTGTCGATGTTCTTAGCGTCGGTGGCGCCTTCGCCGCTGTAGCGGGCAGAGTAGATGCCCGGCGCCCCGCCCAGGGCATCCACCACCAGGCCGGAATCGTCGGCGATGGCGGGCAGGCCTGTGATACGAGCGGCATGGCGAGCCTTGATGATGGCATTTTCCACAAAGGTGGTACCGGTTTCCGCTACCTCGGACACCTTGTATTCGCTTTGGGCGACAACGTGCAGTTTCAGGGGGGCGAGCATGGCATCCAGCTCGCGTACCTTACCGGCATTGCCGGTGGCCAGGACAATCTTGCTCATGGCGCCTCCATAAAAAGGGGCGCCACTATACCACATCCCGGCCCTGGGCACGCCCAGGGGTAGTCAGTCCACGTAGAACTTGTGCTCGAACTTCAAGGTGAAGGGCTGGCCCCCTTGCGGGGTGATGTCGACGTTGAAGCGGAACATCTCCTCGTTGCTGTAGGGCAGGGTGGCGATGTAGTAGATGGCATTGCCTTCCCGCACCTCCCTGAATGTCAGATCAATCACATTGCCAAGCAGGTTACGGGCCTGGCCACTCAGGCTGGCCGGCACCGCCAGCTTGCCCTGGGCGCTGTCCAGTACGGCGATATTGACCAGGCCGCGAAAGCGGCTGCGTTCAATCTGGTAGGTCGAGGCAATTTGCGGTGTCAGGAAGGTGGTGGGCAGGGCCTGGTAGTGCACTTCATAGTGGCCGAATTTCATCATCTGCTCGGCCAGGGCTGGCATGGCCAGCACTGTCAGAAGCAGGGCGGTTAAAGCGTTACGCATCAACATGGTGGCCTCCGTAGGCAGGCGGGCTGCCTTCTAGTATGGATAAGACCGGCCAGGTTGCGAGTGTCACTCAAGCCAAGTCCATTCGGCTGGGGGGCTTAGGGGGCCAAGTAGTCTTACTCTCTTGTGGCGGCCCAGCTCCCCTTTTTCTATCAATACCTGGCTTTTGGGGATCTTGCATTGCTTGGCCAGGTATTTACGGATGTGTTCATTGGCCTTGCCGTCTACCGGCGGCGCGGTGATGGCCAGTTTCAGCTCGTCGCCATGCAGGCCCAGCAGGGCATCGCGACTGGCTTTGGGCTGCACATAAAGGTGCAGGACCAGATCCTGGTCCTGCCACTCAAAGGGTGCCATCAGACCGAAATGCCGGTCAGGTAGGCGATAAGGTAACGGATAAAATAAAGCCCGATCAGCAGCACCATGGGGGACAGGTCCAGGCCGCCCATGTTGGGCAGGATACGGCGTATGGGCCTGAGCATGGGCTCGGTCAGCTGGAACAGGGCGGCCGCCACCGGGTGGTAGCCCTGGATGATCCAGGACAGTATCACGCCGGCAAAGACCACATAGATGATCAGCTGGAAGACGGTGCTGACCAGGCTGAGCAGGGCACCGATCAGCAGCGGCACCAGCGCCGGGGCCACTCCCTTTTCGATAAAGGTCAGCAGGGTCAGCTTGACGGCGATCAGCACCAGGGCGAACAGCACCGAGGCGGTGTCGATGGGGCCAATGGGCGGGATCACCCGGCGCAGCGGGCGCACCACCGGCTGGGTAGCCTTTACCACGAACTGGCTGAAAGGATTGTAGAAATCGGCCCTGGCCCATTGCAGCCAAACCCGCAGCAACACCACCATGATGTAGAGATCGAACAGGGTGTTGATAAGGAAAACAAAGGGGTTCATCAAAGCTCCTTGGCCATTTCACGGGCGCGCTGGATGGCGGCATCCATGGCGTCGCTTACCAGCCGGTCAAGGCCGGCCCCCTGGAAGGACTCGATGGCTTTGGCGGTGGTGCCGCCGGGGGAGGTGACCTGGCGGCGCAGCTCGCGAATGGGCATGTCGCGCATCCGCACCATTTCGCTGGCGCCGCTGGCAGTCTGTTGCACCAGCTCGCGGGCGGTGACGGCGTCAAAGCCCAGGGCGATGGCCTTGGCTTCCATGGCCTCCATGAAGAGGAAGAAATAAGCGGGAGCTGAGCCGGCAACGGCAATGATGTGGTCCAGTTCGGCCTCGGTTTTCACCCAGGCGGTTTTGCCCACGGCCCGCATCAGCATGTCGCTGATGGCCTTGTCGTCCTTGTTGGTGCTGTCTGAGGCGTAAAGGCCGGTCATGCCCAAGCCCACCAGGGACGGGGTGTTGGGCATGGTGCGGATCAGCGGCACGGCAGCGCCGAACCAGGCTTCAAAGTGAGCCAGGGTAACGCCGGCAGCGATGGAGATAAAAAGACGCTTACCGTCGTTGAGGTGGGCCAGTTCTTTGACCACCTTTTCCATGATGTTGGGTTTTACCCCCAGTACCACCACGTCGGCGCTGTCGGCGGCCTTGAGGTTGTCGGTGGTGGTGTGAATGCCGTATTCCTCGGCCAGGGTTTCCAGTTTGCCTTCAGAGCGGTTGGAGGCGGTGATGAGCTCGGCAGGATAACCGGAGGCGACCAGGCCGCCCATGATGGCGCCGGCCATGTTGCCTGCGCCGATGAATGCAATGCGTTTTTGTTCCATGTTCAACCTTTTCAGTTTGTTCTGGCACCGAAGATGGCGGTACCCAGGCGAACCAGTGTGGCGCCCTCCATGATAGCCGCTTCCAAGTCGTCACTCATCCCCATGGACAATGTGTCTACCTGGGGAAAGCTGTCTTTGAGCTGATCGAAGAGGGCTTTCATGCTGTGAAACTCCTGCTGGGCGCCGCTGCCGATGGCCATCAGGCCCCGCAGGCGAACGTTGGGCAACCCAGCGATGTCGGCGGCCAGGGCAAGGACGGCATCAGGGGTAACACCTGACTTACTTTCTTCACCACTGATGTTCACTTGTATGCAAATTTGGATGGGTTTAAGGTGGCCTGGTCGCTGCTCGCTCAGGCGCTTGGCTATCTTGGCGCGGTCAATGCTCTGCACCCAGTCGAAATACTGGGCCACCTGCGCCGTCTTGTTGGACTGGAGGGGACCAATAAGATGCCATTGCACCTGGGCCCCTGGCTGTTGCTGGGCAAGGGCCTGGATCTTCTCCACCCCTTCCTGCACATAGTTCTCACCGAAGGCCTGCTGGCCTTGGGCCAGGGCAGCCACCACATCCTCGAGGGGTTTACGCTTGCTCACCGCAAGCAAGGTTATGGAATCCGGGTCCCGGCCTGCAACCTGGGCGGCCTTGGCGATGCGCCCGGCGGCGGCGCCCAGTCGTTCTGCTATGGTTGTCATGTTGGCCCGCAGTTCAAGAGTGATAACAACAAGATGGATATTACCGAACTCCTGGCATTCAGCGTCAAGCACAATGCCTCTGACTTGCACATCTCTGCGGGCGTACCGCCCATGATCCGTGTCGACGGTGACGTGCGCCGCATCAACCTGCCGGCGCTTGAGCACAAAGAAGTGCACTCGCTCATCTACGACATCATGAACGACAAGCAGCGCAAGGAATATGAAGAGCACCTGGAGGTGGACTTCTCCTTCGAAGTGCCCGGGGTAGCGCGCTTTCGTGTCAACGCCTACAACCAGAACCGTGGTGCGGCCGCCGTATTCCGTACCATTCCTTCCAAGGTGCTGACCCTGGACCAGTTGGGCGCCCCGGCTATCTTCAAGGACATCGTCACCAAGCCCCGTGGCCTGGTGCTGGTCACCGGCCCCACCGGCTCCGGTAAATCCACCACCCTGGCGGCCATGATTGACTACGTCAACGACAACCGTCACGACCATATCCTCACCATCGAGGACCCCATCGAATTCGTGCATGAAAACAAAAAGTGCCTGATCAACCAACGGGAAGTGCACCGCGACACCCACAGCTTCTCCAACGCCCTGCGCTCGGCCCTGCGGGAAGACCCGGACGTGGTATTGGTGGGTGAGATGCGGGACCTGGAAACCATACGCCTGGCCCTGACCGCCGCCGAGACCGGCCACCTGGTGTTTGGCACCCTGCACACCAGCAGCGCCGCCAAGACCATTGACCGTATCATCGACGTCTTCCCGGCCGGCGAAAAGTCCATGGTCCGCTCCATGCTGTCCGAATCCCTGCAGGCCGTTATTTCCCAGACCCTGCTGAAAAAGACCGGCGGCGGCCGTATCGCAGCCCATGAGATCATGATCGGCACCCCGGCCATCCGTAACCTTATCCGCGAAGACAAGGTGGCCCAGATGTATTCCGCCATCCAGACCGGTATGACCCACGGCATGCAGACCCTGGACCAGTGCCTTAAAGAACTGGTGAGCCGCAACCTCATCAACCGTCTCGACGCCCGCGCCAAGGCGGTAGACAAGAACGCCTTCTGAGGACAGTCCCATGGACATGAAAAGCCTGCTGCAACGCATGACCGAGCTGAACGCGTCGGATCTTTTCATCACCTCCGGGCTGCCGCCCTGTGTCAAGGTCAACGGCGAGATCCGCCCGGTGGCCGACCAGCGCCTGTCCACCCCCGAGGCCAAGGCCATGGTGGAAAGCGTGATGAACGAGAGGCAACTGGGGGAGTTTCGGGCCCACAAGGACGCCAACTTCGCCATTGCCGCCAAGGGTATAGGGCGCTTTAGGGTATCGGTGTTCACCCAGCGTGACGCCGCCGGCATGGTGCTGCGCCGTATCCAGACCGAGATCCCCACCATAGAGGAGCTGAACCTGCCTCCCATCCTCAAAGACATCGTCATGACCAAGCGCGGCTTGGTGTTGATGGTGGGGGCCACAGGTACCGGTAAATCCACCTCCTTGGCGGCCATGATAGGGCACCGCAACGACAACAGCCGGGGCCATATCGTTACCATCGAAGACCCCATCGAATTCGTCCACGAGCACAAGCGTTGCATCATCACCCAGCGGGAAGTGGGCATCGACTGCGAGTCTTTTGACGTGGCCCTGAAAAACAGTCTGCGCCAGGCGCCGGACGTGATCTTGCTGGGGGAGATCCGCTCCCAGGAAACCATGGAATTTGCCCTGGCCTTCGCCGAAACAGGCCACCTCTGTATGGCGACCCTGCACGCCAATAACGCCAACCAGGCTTTGGAGCGGGTGCTGCACTTGGTGCCAAAGGAAAAGCACGAGCAGTTCCTGTTCGACATGAGCCTTAACCTCAAGGCCATAGTGGCCCAGCAGCTGGTGCCCAAGCGTGACGGCAGTGGCCGGGTGGTGGCCACCGAGATCCTGCTGCACTCGCCGTTGGCGTCGGAGCAGATCCGCAAAGGGGATATCCACCTGCTCAAAGACACCATGGAGCGCTCCCGTGAGCTGGGTATGCTGACCTTCGACAGGGCCTTGTTCGAGCTCTATGCCAAGGGCGAGATCAGCTACGCCGACGCCCTGCACCATGCCGATTCCCCCAACGATCTGCGCCTGATGATCAAGCTCAGCCAGAACGAAACCGGCAAAACCACCTCTCTGGACAACGTCACCATCGACAGGCCCTAAGTGCCAATGTGCCCAAGGTCATACCTTGGGCACATTGCCTGCCTCTGCATCTGTTTCTGCTTTGTTACAAAGGCAAAACCCTTCCTATACTGCTAAAGCCTTCATCCGAGGGCGGGCTGGGTGAGCCGGCGAGAAAGCCGGTATCCGGGAGCGTGGCGAAGTAAGCGCTTTTTTTTGTGTTGGTAATGACAGCGTTGTCACCTGTGCGGCCCTGTATTCACACGAAGAAGAGGGAAGACAAATGCAGAACCATCATCCACTGGCGGCCATGGCCTTGCTGGCGGCCCTGGCCAGTGCGCCGGGCCTGGCGGCCAGCTATCCGGCCTACCAGGAAGGGCAAAGCTACAGCGCCGGCGACATCGTCAGTAACGGCGGCAGCCTTTACCAATGCCGGGAATGGCCCTATTCGGGCTGGTGTTCCGGCAGTGCCTACCATTATGCGCCGGGCACCGGGGCCAGTTGGCAGGACGCCTGGACCCTTTACCAAGACGGGGGCAGTACCGACCCCGGCCTGACCCTGGCCAGCCCCGCCGACGGCGCCACCATAGAGCAGGGCAGCACCCTGGCCATAGTGGCCGGCTTTGACGGCCCGGCCCCGGCACTGCTGCGCATCCTGGTGGACGGCACCTTGCTGGGGGAAGTCAGTGCCGCCCCCTGGCAGCTGAGTTGGCCAGCGGCCAGCCTTGGCAGCCACAGCATTCGCCTCGAGGCCGTGGATGACAGCGGTGTCGTCCTGGCCGAGACCAGCGCCACTGTCATGGTGACGGCACCCCAGCCGCCTGAAGCGCCGCAAGTCAGCATTCAAAGTCCGGCTGCCGGTGCCAACCTGACCCTGGGGCAACAGGCCTGGGTGTCGGCCCAAGTCAGTGACGCCAACGACGATGTGGACAGCGTCAGCCTGTACCTGGACGGCGCCCTGGTGGCCACCGACACCAGCGCTCCCTGGCAGTTGGCCTTTACTCCGTCCGCCCTTGGCCAGGCGCAGCTGCAACTCAAGGCCACCGACAGCCAGGGCCTGGAGGGCCAGTCGGCCGTTGTGGCGGTGCAAGTAGTAGAGGCCACCCCGCCCCCCACCGGCGGCAATCTGTCCTGTGATATCACCCAGATCTACAAGGCCGACGGCCAGGAATGCATGGGGGACGACCATGGTCGCCGGGTCATCGGCTATTTTACCTCCTGGCGTACCGGCAAGAATGGCCTGCCGGCCTTCCTGGTGCCGGATATTCCCTGGAGCAAGGTCACCCACATCAACTACGCCTTTGCCGGCATCGATGAGCAGAGCTACCAGCTGCGGGTGGATGACGCCGCCACCAACATGACCTGGCCCGGGGTGGCAGGAGCCGAGATGGACCCGGCCTACAGCTACAGTGGCCACTTCAACCTGCTCAACAAGTTCAAGAAGCAATACCCCGACGTCAAAACCCTGATCTCGGTGGGGGGCTGGGCCGACACCGGCGGCTTCTACCCCATGACCACCAAGGCCGACTGTTCGGTTAACAACAGCGGTATCGAGACCTTTGCCGACTCGGCGGTGGCCTTTATCCGCCAGTACGGTTTTGACGGGGTCGATATCGACTACGAATACCCCACTTCCATGAAGGACGCGGGCAACCCCAATGATTTCGCCCTGTCCAACGCCTGTCGCAGCACCCTCTTTGCCAACTACGTGGTGCTGATGAAAAAGCTGCGTGACAAGCTGGATGCCGCCGGCAGCAGCGACGGCCGCCGTTACATGCTGACCATCGCTTCTCCGGCCTCGGCCTATCTGCTGCGGGGCATGGAGAACTTCCAGGTCACCCAGTACCTCGATTACGTCAACCTGATGAGTTACGACTTCCACGGTGCCTGGAACCACTTCGTGGGCCATAACGCCGCCCTGTTCGATAACAACCAGGATGCGGAGCTGGCCTACTGGGGGGTCTACAACCAGGCCCAGTTCGGGGGTATCGGTTACCTCAATGCCGCCTGGGGAGCCCATTACTTCAGGGGCGCCCTGGCTGCCGGCAAGATCAACATCGGCGTGCCTTACTACACCCGTGGCTGGCAAAGCGTCACCGGCGGTGACCACGGCCTTGGGGGCAAGGCGGCGTTGCCTAACCAGAGCGACTGCCAGCCCGGCACCGGTACCGGCACTGTCGGTTGCGGCTACGGCGCCGAGGGCATAGACAACATCTGGCACGACGAAGATCTGCAGGGCAGCGAAATAGGCGGCGGCACCATGCCCCTTTGGCATGCCTTGAACCTGCTCCATGCCCAGGAACTGGGCATCGACACCATGCCCAGCTACGGCAGCCTGTTTGGGTTGGACCCGGCCAAAGCGGCGGATGTGATAACAGGGCAATATGTCCGCTATTACGACAATGTCGCCAAGGCTCCTTGGCTGTGGAACGAACAGAAGAAGGTGTTCCTGTCCACCGAGGACGAGCAGTCCATGGCCGCCAAGCTCGACTACGTAGTGCAGCGGGGCCTGGGGGGCGTGATGTTCTGGGAAATGGCCGGGGACTACGCCTTTGACGCGGCCAAGAACGAGTATGGCCCAGGGGACACCCTCACCACCCTGGCCTACAACCGCTTTGCCAACGCCGCCCCGGCCAACCTGGCCCAGAACGACCTGGCCGCCCCGGCTGCCCAGTTGGATCTGGCCCTGGCCCTGTCCGGCTTCAAGGACGGCGACGCCAACTACCCCATCAACCCCACCCTGACCCTGACCAACCATTCCAGCCAAACCCTGCCGGGCGGGGCCAAGGTCAGCTTCCTGGTGCCCACCTCCACCTCCGATACCATCAGTGACCAAAGCGGTATGGGGCTGGCGGTGACCCAGAGCGGCGGCAACGACAACTCCGAAGGCATCAGCAACGAGCAGGACTTTCACCAGGTGGCCCTGACCCTGCCGGCCTGGCAGACCCTGGCGCCGGGGGCGTCGGTGGACGTGGCCCTGGTCTACTACCTGCCCGCCGCCGGCGTGCCTTCTGGGGTACGCATCGAGGTGGCCGGGCAAACCCTGGGCCTCAAAGCGGATTTCCCCGTCCTGCCTGAGGCGGTGCTGGGCGGCGGCAATGATGGTGGTGATGGCGACGGCGGCACCGGTTCCGGCGACTGCGCCGCTCAAGGGGTGGACCCGGCCAGTTACCCGGCCTATCCCAATTGGCCCCAGCTGGACTGGGCCGGCAACCCTGACCATGCCAACCAGGGCGACCGGATGACCCACAGCGCCACGGTCTGGCAGGCCAAATGGTGGACCCAGGCCACACCGGGCAGCAGTGACTGGACCCAAGTCTGTAGCTACTGACAAAAAAGGCGCCCCAAGGGCGCCTTTTTCAAGGGGACTCAGTACTGGCTTTCAAACCAGGACTCGAGAATAAGGCAGGCGGACACCGAATCAATCTTGCCCTTTTCCAAGGCGCTGTAACCGCCGTTTTCAAAGAGCCATTCCTTGGCCGAGGCCGTGGTCAGGCGCTCGTCCTGGGTCATTACCTCAAGGCCAAAGCGGCCATGAAGGCGCCCGGCAAATTTCTTGGCTGAGGCCGTGGTGTTCTGTTCGGTGCCATCCATGTTGAGCGGCAGGCCCACCACCAGCAGGTCGGGCTGCCACTCCTTAAGCACCTTTTCCACCAGCTCCCAATTGGGCTGGCCATCCACCGCCTTGATGGCGGCCAAAGGCTGGGCCGAGCCGGTCACGTCCTGGCCCACGGCCACGCCGATGCTTTTGGCTCCGTGGTCAAATGCAATAACGGTCTGGGGCATCAGGCGTGCCCCACGTCGTTGGACAGTTGCCAAATATCAAAGCCCAGCCGTTCGCAGGCCTTTTGCCAGCGCTGGGAAGGAGGAGTGTTGAACAGCAGTTCTTCGGCAAAGCCGCCGTCGGCGGGCACCAACAGCCAGGAATTGTCGGCCAGTTCCTTTTCCAGCTGGCCCGCTTCCCAGCCGGCGTAACCCAGGGTCACCATAAAACGCTCGGGGCCATGGTTGGCCCCCAGGGCCGACAGGATATCGATGGAGGTGGTCACCATCAGGCTGTCACCCAGGGCCAGGCTGGCGTTGAAGCCGCGCTTGGAGGTGTGGATCACAAAGCCCCGCTCCGGGTTGACCGGGCCGCCGGAGAACACATAGCGGCCACTGAGCTCAGAGGGCTCGTCGTCCTCCACCAGCTTGAGCTGGCGCAGCATGTCGGTGACGGTGATATTGACCGGCTGGTTGACCACCAGGCCCATGGCCCCTTCGTCATTGTGCTCGCACAAGTAGGTGACGCTGCGGGCAAAGTAGGGGTCCCGCATGGCTGGCGTGGCGATCAGAAAATGGTTTTGCAAACTACGCATTGGCTGCACTGGTCTGGGCCTTTTCCCAAGTATGGTCATTTCAGGCGTCGAGTAAAACGCTAAATGGGGACATAACCTGGGGTTTTCAAGGTTGGCGCCCCTTGCAAGGGACGCGTGGCCTTATTCCGGCCAGCCGTTGGCCAGCAGCCTTAGCTGGGCACCAAGGGCCTGGTCCGGGTCGGGGGCGCGCAGGGCCCGTTGGAAGGCGTCGAGGATATAGTGCGCCACGGCTTCGGCCTGGCACTGGCTCAGGGGATTTTTCACCGTCCGCAAAATGGCCTGGGCCAGGGCTTTTTCGTGGCGCAGCCACATGTCCTTGGCGTAACGGCTCAGTTCCGGGGTGTTATCCACCAGGGCCATAAAGGCCGCTACTTGCTGTTGGTGCTCGGCATGGTGCACGTCGATGCCGCGAAAGCCGGTTGCTATCAGGGCTTCCAGTATCCCCTGGCCGCTTTGACGGTTCTCCACTGTGGCGATAAGGCCCGCCTCTATTTCGGTGTCTTCGTCAAAGACCAAGGCTTCCTTGGTGGGGAAATAATTAAACAGGGTCGGCACCGACACTCCGGCCTTTTCGGCGATCTCTGCCGTGGTGACCTGGTGATAGCCGCGCTCGATAAAGAGCAGCGTAGCCATGTCGGAAATGGCTTTACGGGTCCGTTTCTTCTTCTGTTCTCTCAGTCCCAAGGCGGTTACTCCCCTGCATGGTGGCACCTATGATGCTGCTAAAATTTAACTTGATCAAATTTTTAAGTGACTATAAATTTATAGTCGTTCTAATTTTGGCCAACTTGGGAGAGACCTTGCACAGCCAATACGATGTCATTATTGCCGGCGCCGGCCCTGTGGGGCTGTTCCTGGCAACGGAACTGGGTCTGGCTGGCCTGGCGGTGCTGGTGCTGGAAAGGGACTCTACAAATGCCAACCCCATCAAGGCCCAACCCTTGGGGCTAAGGGGCCTCAATACCCCGTCCCTGGAAGCCCTGTATCGTCGCGGCCTGCTGGACGCGGTGCTGGCGGATGCCGGCCAGGGGCTGGCCCATGTCAAATCCCAGGGGGGCTTTCGCTCCGCCGGCCACTTTGCTCGCCTGCCCATAAACGCAGAACGGTTTACCCCATCCCGCTGGCCCTACCGGCTGGCAGGGCCGGCCTTTGGCACGGCGCTCACCGACCTTGCCACCCTTAACCGGGTGCTGACCAAAAGGGCCCTGGCGCTGGGGGTCAGTATTCGCTACTGCGCGAAAGTGCAGGGCCTCTTGCAGCATGACGGTGGCGTGCAGGTCCAGGCTGGCGGCGAAACCTTTGCCGGCCAATGGCTGGTGGGCTGCGACGGTGGGCGCAGCCAGGTACGCAAGCTGGCGGGCATCGCCTTTGAGGGCACCGAGCCCAGCTTTACCGGCTACCAGCTGCTTTGTGAGCTGGCCGACCCGGAAAAGCTCAAGCCGGGCTTTCAAACCACCCCGGCCGGCTTTTACGCCAAGGCTGGCCAAGGGCTGGTGATGGTGACCGAGTTCGACCAGGGCCGCTTTGACCGCAACCAGCCCATAGACCTTGAATATGCCCAGGCCCTGCTGCGCCGGGTAAGCGGCCAGGATGTCACCATCAAGGCCCTGCACCAGGCCCACAGCCACACCGACCGGGCCAAGCTGGCCAGCCGTTACTGTCAGGGGCGGGTACTGCTGGCCGGCGACAGCGCCCATATCCATTCCCCCCTGGGGGGCCAGGGCCTCAATACCGGCCTTGGCGATGCCATCAACCTGGGTTGGAAGCTGGCAGCCTGTATCAACGGCTGGGCCAATCCCGGCTTGCTGGACAGCTATGAAGCGGAGCGGCGCCCGGCCGCCAGCCAGGTGCTGGCCTGGAGCCGGGCCCAGGCCGCCGTCATGGCCCCGTCGCCCCAGGGGCGGGCCCTTGGCGCCTTGGTTAAGGACCTGATTGACACCCAGGACGGGGCCAATTACTTCATCGGCCGCATCTGGGGCCTGGCCCACCCCTTGCTGGGCGCCAGCGCCCCGGACTTTCAGTTGAGCGGTAACCGACTGGGGCAGCGGCTTCACACCGGCCGTGGCCTGCTGCTGGACTTTACCCATAACCCGGCCCTTCACGCCCTTTGCCGCCCCTGGCAGGGCCGGCTGGATTACCTGGCAGATACAGCCCAAGACACCCTTGGCCTTAAGGCGCTGCTGATAAGGCCGGACGGGGTGGTGGCCTGGCTGATCGAAGGAGAGGTCGATTTGACCGCTGCCGAGGCGGCGCTGGTGCGCTGGTTCGGCCCCGCCTGAGTCCGGCTAACCCTTTTTATTCCCGGGCCAAGGCCCGGCCTTGCAAGGAATCTCCATGAACAAGCTTTATGACGTCATTATCGCCGGGGCTGGCCCGGTGGGGCTTTTCCTGGCCCATGAACTGGCCCTAGCCAATTGCGCTGTATTGGTACTGGAAAAAGAGCCCAGCGCCCAGATGCCCTGGAAGAGCAAGCCCCTTGGCCTGCGCGGGGTTAACAGCAACTCGGTAGAGGCCTTCTACCGCCGGGGGCTGTTGGACGCCCTGGTGGACGACGCCGACCAGCGGCCTCAGCGCCCGGATAAGGCCATTCCCTTTCAATTTGGCGGCCACTTTGCCGGCATCATGGTCAATGCCAGCCAACTGGATCTGGCGCGCTTTCCCTACCGCCTAGCCGGGCCAGCGCTTTATCCCGCCAAAACCGACATGGAGCGCATCTGCACTGCCCTTAACCATCAGGTGGCCAAGCGCGGCGTTACTGTGGTTTATGGCGCCGAAGTGACGGTCCTGGAGCAGGACGCGGACCAGGTAGTGGTGCAGGCCGGTGGCCAGCATTACCAAGGCCGCTGGCTGGTGGGCTGCGACGGCGGCCGCAGCCAGGTGCGAAAGCTTGCCGGTTTTGAGTTTGTGGGCACCGAGGCCAGCTGCACCGGTTATAGCGTGCACTGTGAGTTGGCCGACCCGGAAAAGCTGGCCATGGGCTTTCAGTACACCACCAATGGCCTGTATGTGCAGGCCAGCCCCGGCCATCTGGCGCTGATGGAGTACGACGGCGGCCGCTTTGACCGCAGCCAGGAGGTGACGGCAGCGCATTTTCAAGCGGTGCTGCGCCGGGTCAGCGGCACCGATGTCACCGTTAACAGCATCCAGATGGCGGCTACTTTTACCGACAGATGCAAGCAGGTTACCCAGTATCGCCAGGGCCGGGTGCTGCTGGCCGGCGACAGTGCCCATATTCACTCGCCCCTTGGCGCCCAGGGCCTGAACGCCGGTATTGGTGATGCCCTGAACCTGGGCTGGAAGCTGGCCGCCACTGTCAAGGGCAGGGCGCCGGCGGCGCTTATTGACAGCTACCAGTCCGAGCGCCACCCGGTGGCCAGTTGGGTGCTGGACTGGACCCGCGCCCAGGTAGCCTGCATGGCGCCGGGGCCCCAGGGTGAGGCACTGGCCCAGCTGCTTCGCGACCTTATCCAAACCGATGATGGTGCCAACCATTTCCTGGGTAAGCTATGGGGCCTGACCCTGCGCTATGAGCTTGGCGACAGCCACCCGCTGGTGGGGGCCAGCGCCCCGGATCTGGAGCTGACAGATGGCAGCCGCCTTGGCCCCAAGATGGCCGATGGCCAGGGCCTGCTGGTGACCTTGGGGGACGATAGGGACTTGGCCGGCTTGTGCCGGGGCAGGGCAGGGCTTGAGTACCTGGCCCTGGCCGCCAAGGACAACCTGGGCCTTGGCGCCATGCTGATAAGGCCAGACGGCATAGTGGCCTGGGTAAGTGAGGCCGGTAGTCCTGCCGACCTGGGTGCGGCCCAGGCCGCCATCGCCCGCTGGTTCGGGCAATAAAAAAGGGCGCCAACGGCGCCCTTTTTTACGGTCGGCCTCAGGCCCCCAGGGCCTCGAACAGCCGGGCGCAGATATTGATGCCGGTGGCGGCCTCAATTTCCCGCACGCAGGTGGGGGAGGTGACATTGATCTCGGTGAGCTTGTCGCCAATCACGTCCAGGCCCACAAAGTAGAGGCCGCGCTTGACCAGCTCAGGCCCCACCGCCTCGGCGATGCGGCGCTCGGCGTCACTGATGGGGCGCACTTCACCCCGGCCGCCGGCGGCCAGGTTGCCACGGGTTTCGCCACCCTGGGGAATGCGGGCCAGCACGTGCTCTACCGGTTTGCCGGCCACCACCAGCACCCGCTTGTCGCCATCCTTGATGGCGGGCAGGAATTTTTGCGCCATGCAGTAACGGCTGCCGTGCTCGGTGAGGGTCTCGATGATCACTCCGAGGTTGGCCTCGTCGGGCTTGAGGCGGAAGATGGAGGCGCCGCCCATGCCGTCCAGGGGCTTGAAGATCACATCGCCGTGTTCGGCGTGGAAGGCGCGCAACCGATCGGCCCGGCGGGTTACCAGGGTGGTGGGGGTAAATTCGGGGAACCAGGCGGTAAAGAGCTTCTCGTTGCAGTCGCGCAGGCTCTGGGGTTTGTTGACCACCTTGACCCCTTGCTCCTCGGCCCGCTCCAGTATGTAGGTGGCGTAGATGTACTCGGTGTCGAAGGGCGGATCTTTACGCATCAGGATGATGTCCAGCTCCTTGAGGGGAACGGACTTGGCCTCTTCCAGGCGATAGTAGTCGGCCGGGTTGTCCTCGACACTGAGCTCGGCCATATGGCCCCAGGGCTCGCCGTCTTCCAGCATCAGGTCCTGCATCTGCAGGTAGTAGAGCTGGTGGCCCCGGCGCTGGGCTTCCAGGGCCATGGCAAAGGTGGTGTCTTTCTTGGTGTTGATGGCCTCGATGGGGTCCATCACTATGCCGATCTTCATGCGTGCTCCTTATCCCAGATCGCCAAGGCTGAGCTGCAAGGCGGTGATGGCCGCCAGGGCTGCGGTTTCGGTGCGCAGTACCCTGGGGCCCAGTAATACGTCGGTAAAGCCGGCCTGGCTGGCCAGGGCCACTTCTTCGTCGCTAAAACCCCCTTCGGGGCCAATCAGCAGCCGGGCGGCGCTGGCCTTGGGCAGTTGGCTGATGCCGCCGGCGGCGTAGGGGCTCAGGGTCAGGCTGTGGCCGTCAAAGGGGGCCTGCACCCAGTCTGCCAGCAGGGCCACCTCGTTAACCTTGGGCACCCTGGCGCGGCCGCATTGTTCGCAGGCACTGATGGCGATCTTCTGCCATTGGCCGACCTTTTTGTCCAGCCGCTCGCCCTGAAGCTTAACCCCGCAGCGCTCGGAAAAGAGCGGGGTGATCTCGGTAACCCCCAGCTCCACTGCCTTTTGAATAACAAACTCCATGCGCTCGCCCCGGGAGATCACCTGGCCCAGGTGAATGGCCAGGGGCGACTCGTTAGCCAGGGCTTTGGCGCCGGTGATGGCCACCTGCACCTGCTTCTTGCCAGCCTCGACAATCTCGGCGTCGTAGTCAAAACCGTCGCCGTTGAAAAGGCGCAGGGACTGGCCTGGCTGCATGCGCAGCACCCGGCCTATGTGGTTGGCGCCGTCTTCACTCAGTGGCAGCTGCTGGCCTACCGCCAGGCTCTGGGGCTCGTAAATGCGCGGGTTTCGCATCAATGCTCCTTGTGGGCGACCTTGAGGCAGGCCTGGGTGACGAAGGGGTTGTCGTTACCCTGGACCTTCTTGATCTTCTGGTTGCGCTGGCATTCCCAGCTACTCACAGGGTAGAGCTTGTCCCAGGCGCTGAACAACTGGCGCTGGCGGCGGGACATGCTGACCCCGTATTGCTGTTCCATATAGAAATAGGTGCGGGCGATGGGACCCCTGGCCCGCTCTGGCGGCATGGCGCGGCCGGCCTTGAAGTCCACCACCATGGTGCAGGCCCCGTACTGGCTGGGCTTGTCGGTCAGTGCCGAGAAACGGTAGTTGGACCTGTCGCCGTTCACTTCGCCGATAGCGGGGGCCAGGTTGTGCAGATCCCCTTCCATGCGGTCAAAGGTCTTGTCCTTCTTGCAGGCCTTGCGGCCGCCTTTTTGCCAGCATTGCAGCTGGTGGCCAAATTCCCAGGCGGACATGATGTGTTCCCATTCCACCCGCTTGGCCCGGGTCTCTTGCTTGCGCACCTGGTAGCCGCAGCCTTTGAGATCCGGCAGCCCTTTCTTGCCTTGCCAGCGGATGTCGCAGCCGCAATAGAAGGTCTGGGGGTGCTCCTGGTAGAGCTTGACGGCCAGGCTCTTGGCCTGGCGGAAATTGTCCACAGCGAGGCTGGTGCCGCTAAAGAGGCTCAGCAGCACAAAAAGCATTCCTAGGCGCATCGACATCAGGCCCGATTTGTCATGGTTATGGTGGGGCAATTGTCGGTAACTGTGTGAAGCGACTCAAGCCTTTTACGCGGACCAGTCAGTTTCACCGCTCTTGCCTACACTGGGAACAGGAGCCCACAAATTCATAACAAAGTCGCAAGGACCCATGAAGCTCTATTCCCTGCTCTCGGAACTGCTGCTGGTGGCGGTGCTGCTGTTTTGCTTTGCCATGCTGTGGCGCGAGCCGTTGCACCATAGGGTGAAGCTACTGTTTCTCACCGGCCTGGTGACCCTGGCCGGCACCGCCGCCCTGGGCCTGGTGTGCTTTGCCGGGTTGGAGCAGTGGAACGACTTTTACGGGGGCATGATGTACCTGGCCAAGCGCCTGGCCATGGTGCTGATGGTGGCCCTGGTGGCATGGCAGTTCAACGCCGGTAAGAAGGACATGCGCTACCTGATCCTGGTGCTGGCCGGGGCCGGCCTTATCAACCTGTTGGTTGGTTTGCCGCTGCTGACCGAATCGGTCACTGTGCTGATGATGGCCCTTATCGGCAAGCAGATGATGAACTACCCCAATATGGGGCCCTTCTACCTGACCGTCATCGCCCTGGGGCTGCTGGCGTTTCTGCCGCTGCTGCCCCTGGTGTCAATTGACCATGAAAGCAGCCTTTATCATTTGAATCTGGCGCTGCTGGTGGCCTGCCTGACGGTGCTGCTGCGCAGCTGGCTGGCCCAGCACTCCAAGGCCTAACGGCGGCTTTTGGGCAACTTGTCCTTAAGGTAGGCCGAGAGGTATTCCACGAAGCGCGCCACCCTGGGGGTCTGCTCCAGTCGCGCCTGATGCAGGGCCCAGACGGCGCTGTCCTTGGGGCGCATATGGGGCAGCACTTCCACCAGGGTGCCGGCCTTGAAGTGGTCCATGACGTAGTAGTCGGGCAGTTGCACCAGGCCCAGGCCGTCCAGCGCCGCGTGCAACAACAGCTCCCCTGAGTTCATCTTCAGCCGCGCATCCAGGTGGATGGGGCCGCGCCGGCCCTGCCAGTGGCCCAGGGTGCCCAGCAGGCAGCTGTGCTGTTTCAAGTCGTCCAGGCTGTCCGGTACCCCGGCCTTGCTGAGGTAACCGGGAGAAGCACAGATATAGAGCCGCCTTGGGGCCAGCTTGTGGGCAATGTGGCTGGAGTCTTCCAGGTTGCCAAGGCGAATGGCCAGGTCGATGCCGTCCGCCACCAGATCCAGGTTGGCGTTGCTGAGGATAAGGTCGATTTTCAGCTCGGGGTAGAGGGTCAGAAAGCGCATCACCGCCGGGGCCACATAACGCTCCCCAAAGGCGGTGGACGCCGTGATCCGCAGCCGCCCCTGCAGGCGCCCCTCCAGGGTGGAAACGGCGTCTTCG
The DNA here is from genome assembly GCF_000299915.1 of Gallaecimonas xiamenensis 3-C-1. Classification (NCBI taxonomy): domain Bacteria; kingdom Pseudomonadati; phylum Pseudomonadota; class Gammaproteobacteria; order Enterobacterales; family Gallaecimonadaceae; genus Gallaecimonas; species Gallaecimonas xiamenensis. Next base: position 82,654 of record NZ_AMRI01000007.1, on the reverse strand, counting down.
GCCTGCTCCAGGCCGTCCAGCAGGGCCCGGGCATGGCGGTAGTAAAGCTCACCGGAGTCGGTGACCATCAGCTGGCGGGTGGTACGCTTGATTAGCTGGCTGCCCAGGCGCTTTTCCAGGCCCTTGAGTTGGCGGCTGATATAGGCCACCGACACCCCAAGGGCCCGGGCTGCCCCTGACAGGCTCTGCTGTTCCACCACCGCCACCAGGGCTTCCATACCGTCGAATCGGCTCATCTTTGCCTGTATGAAAAACTGTTTTCTATTTGAGGTGATTATCTCAAGGCTCGGCCACAATACAATGGCCGCAATACAAGAAGGAGTCTCAGATGATCAAATCCCGTGCCGCCATCGCCGTCGCCGCTGGCCAACCTCTGGAAATCGCCATGGTCGACGTGGCCCCGCCTAAGGCGGGTGAAGTACTGGTGCGCCTGGTGGCCACCGGTGTCTGCCACACCGACGCCTACACCCTGAGTGGGGCCGACCCCGAAGGCCTGTTCCCGGCCATCCTCGGCCATGAAGGGGCCGGTATCGTCGAAGCGGTTGGCCCGGGTGTCAGCTCGGTGAAGGTGGGTGACCATGTCATTCCCCTCTACACCCCCGAGTGCGGCAAGTGCAAATTCTGCCTGTCCGGCAAGACCAACCTCTGCCAGGCCATCCGTACCACCCAGGGCCAGGGCCTGATGCCTGACGGCACCAGCCGCTTCAGCCTGGACGGCAAGCCCCTGTTCCACTACATGGGCACCAGCACCTTCAGCGAATACACAGTGCTGCCGGAAATCTCCGTGGCCGTTATCAACAAGGAAGCGCCCCTGGACAAGGTGTGCCTGCTGGGCTGTGGGGTCACCACCGGCATCGGCGCCGTGATGAACACCGCCAAGGTGGAGCCGGGCAGCACAGTGGCCATCTTCGGCCTGGGCGGCATCGGCCTTAGCGCTATTATCGGTGCCAAGATGGCCGGCGCCGGCCGCATCATCGGTATCGATCTCAACCCCGACAAGTTCGATATGGCCAAGAAGCTGGGCGCTACCGACTGCATCAACCCCAGGGACTACAGCGATCCCATCCAGCAGGTGATCGTCGATCTGACCGACGGCGGCGTCGATTACTCCTTCGAGTGCATCGGCAACGTGGATGTGATGCGCAGCGCCCTGGAATGCTGCCACAAGGGCTGGGGCGAGTCGGTGATCATCGGTGTGGCCGGTGCCGGCCAGGAAATTCGCACCAGGCCCTTCCAGCTGGTTACCGGCCGGGTCTGGCGCGGCAGTGCCTTCGGTGGCGTCAAGGGCCGCAGCCAGCTGCCCGGCATCGTCGAGCAGTACCTCAAGGGCGAGATCCCCATGGACGACTTCGTCACCCACACCATGGGCCTGGAAGACATCAACAAGGCCTTTGACCTGATGCACGAAGGCAAGTCCATCCGTTCGGTGATCCTCTACTAAGGAACTGCCATGGAACTGATTGAAAGCCATCTGTGTTTCGGCGGCGAGCAGCGCCGCTACAAGCACAGCTCCAAGGTACTGGGTTGCGAGATGACGGTGGCGGTGTTCCTGCCGCCGGATTTCGGCCCTCACACCCCGGTGCTGTACTGGTTGTCGGGGTTGACCTGCACCGACGAGAACTTCGTGCAGAAGGCCGGTGCCCAGCGCCTGGCCGCCGAACTGGGCCTGGCCATAGTGGCGCCGGACACCAGCCCCCGTGGCGACGCGGTGGCCGACGACGCCGGCTACGACCTTGGCAAGGGCGCTGGCTTCTACGTCAACGCCACCCAGGCCCCCTGGGCCGAGCATTACCGCATGGACGACTATGTGGTTCGCGAACTGCCGCCGCTGGTGGAGGCCCTGGGCCTTGGCCAGCGCCGTGGTGTCAGCGGCCACTCCATGGGGGGCCATGGCGCCCTGGTGCTGGCTTTGCGTAACCGTGACCACTTCGCCTCGGTATCGGCCTTCTCCCCCATCTGCAACCCCATGGACTGCCCCTGGGGCCAGAAGGCCTTCACTGCCTACCTGGGTGAGGACAAGGCCGGCTGGGCCGCCTACGACGCCAGCGTCCTGTTGGCAGAGGCCAAGGCGCCCTGGCCGATCCGGGTGGATGTGGGCCTGGCCGACAACTTCCTTGCCGAGCAGCTCAAGGTCGAGTCCCTAGAGCAGGCGGCCCGGCAAAGCGGCTCTGTGCTGCAACTGCACCGCCAGGCCGGTTACGACCATTCCTACTTCTTTGTGGCCAGCTTTATGGAGGCGCACCTGCGCTTCCATGCCGCTCAGCTCAAATGACCCAAGGCCGCGCAAGCGGCCTTTTTTTGGCCTGGCCACTGGCCTAAGGTGAAAGCATCAGCTTGCCGGAGTGCCTATGGTTCTGTTGTGGTTGGTCGCCGCGTCCCCCTTTGCCGACGCCCAGGTCCAATACCAGGAAAACATCAGCTATTACCCCTTGCGGGCCGCCAACTGGCAGGAACTGCTGGAAGCGGTGCGGCAAAGGCCGGGGCAGGGCAACCAGGCCTGGGCCCAGACCGCCTGGAACGCCTCTTACCGGCTGGGCTTTGCCAGCAGCCCCGGCCAATGCCGCCTGGCCAGCATGGAAGTGACTTTCAGCGTCACCATCAACCTGCCCCAGTGGCTGGACCCGCCACCGGCCCTCTTGGAGCGCTGGCAGGCCTTTTCCAGCCACGTCAAAGACCACGAATACAGCCACCGCCAATACGCCGTGGACATGGTCAAGGCCCTGAAACGCCGGCTGCTGGCCCTGCCTCCTGGGCCCGATTGCGACTCCCTCAAGGCGACCTACCGGCGCATCAAAGATGAGTTGGAAGCAGAACGGGACGCCAAAGACCGGGCTCTGGACGAGCGCGACCGGCTCTGGCAGCTGGCCGAGCAGCGCCAGTACCGGCCCTAGGGCAGCAGTTCGGCTTCGATGATCTGCGCCAGGCGCAGGGCGTCGTCCCGGGGCTCGGCCGGGCGCAGCAGCTGCACCGCCAGGCTACCAAGCCTGGGTAGGCCTTGGACAGCCGTCACCCCCTGGGGCACCCCGTAGGGCCCGCGCACCGTGATACCCAACCCTGCCTTGACGGCGGCCCAGATGCCGCCGAGGCTGGCGCTGGTGTAGGCCGGGCGCCAGGCAATACCGGCCTGGTCCAGGGCCTGGGTGGCGGCTTGGCGCATCAGGCAGGGGGCCTCGAACAGCACCAGGGGCAGGGGCTCGCCCCGCGCCAGCAGTGTCTCTGGGTCTTGCCCGTACCAAGCCAAGGGCACCTGCGCCAGGGTTTGGGCCTTGGGCCAGGGGGCCTGGGGATTCTCCCAGGCCAGGGCCAGGTCCAGCTCCCCTTGGGCCAGGGCCTGGATCAGGGCCTGGTTGCGCCCCACCCGGGTCGACAGCTGCACCCTGGGGTGGGCCCGGGCAAAGCGGCCCAGCAGCTGCGGCAGCAGGGTCTCGGCAAAGTCCTCCTGGGCTCCAAAACGCAGCTCGCCACTCAGGGCCTGGCCTTGCAGGGCCTCCAGGGCCTCGTCATTGAGGGCCAGCAGCCGTCGCCCGTAACTGAGCAGCAACTCGCCGCTGGCGGTGGGCACCAGGCCTCGGCCGCTTTTTTCCAGTAAAGGGCAACCGGCCTGCTGTTCCAGCTTGCGCAGCTGGGCGCTTACCGCCGAGGTAGAGCGGTGCAGCCGGGTGGCGGCCAGGGCAAAGCTGCCCAGTTCTACCCCGCAGATGAAGGCGCGTAGGGCTTGCAGGTCCAGGGCGGCGAGCTTGGCGTTATTCATCCTAAAAATCGGGATTGTTGGTTTGAAATGTTTTGATTTTATAACCTATATCCCGGGGCCAGTATAGGGACCTCCCATTTCATCGGAGTGCCTTATGGCCACCCCCAAGAACCTTACCGAACTGGCCCAGCTGTCTCCCAAATTGGCCGACCTCAGCCAACAGCTGTTGTTTGACGACATCTGGGCCAGGCCCGAGCTTTCCCGGCGAGAGCGCAGCCTGGTCACCCTGGCGATTCTTGCCAGCCTGGGCCGCTGGGAGCAGTTGCCCTTCCACCTGGATCTTGCCAAAGAGCACGGCCTCGACCGCAGCCAGTTGGCCGAACTCTTTACCCACCTGGCCTTTTACGCCGGCTGGCCGGCGGCGGTATCGGCCCTTGGCCACCTGGAGCCAAGCCCATGCCCATGACCCGTATCGCCCTGCGCCAGGGGCTGGGCCCCGACTACAAGGCCAGGCTCAGCCGGCTGCTGCAGCAGGCCCTGGAAACCCACTTTGCCGTGCCAGAGGGGGACTGCTTCCAGCTCTTTGACGAATACGGCCCCGAGGACAGGGTGTTCAGCCGCCACTATCAGAGTGCCGGACGCAGCGACCACTTCCTGCTGCTGTCCATCACCGCCGGCAAGCCCCGTAGTCCTGAGCAAAAGGCGGCCCTGTACCAGGCCCTGGCCCAGCAGTGCCAGGCAGAGCTGGGGCTGGACCCGGCCGACTTGATGGTGGTGGTCAGCTATAACCAGGCCGGTGACTGGTCCTTCAGCGGCGGCCTTGGCCACAGCCTGGAGGGCACCAGATGATCGCCATGCAATACCGCATCGCGCTGCCGGACCACTACCCCATGGCCCGCATCGAGGCGCGCATCGCCGCAAACGGCCACCGCCTGGACGGCTACCCTGGGCTGCTATTCAAGGCCTTTCTCTATCGCCGGCGGGATGATTGGCCCTATGAGGGGGCACAAAATTGCTATGCCCCCTTTTACCTGTGGCGCCAGTACCAGGCCATGGCCGGCTTTTTGGCCGGTGACGGCTTTGCCGCCCTGTGCCGTGACTTTGGCCGCCCCAGAGTCGATAGCTGGCAGGTGCCAGAAGGGGCTTTGCCCCCGGCCACCACGGCCTTTGTCGCCATTAATCACAGGGGCCAAGGGGATCTGGTGGGGTTGGATCCGGCCACCGGCCAGGGCCTTGGGGTGCAGTGGCTAAACCGGCCACCAGCCGGGCCGGAGCCCGGGGTGGAGCACTACCGCCTGGGCTACCTTGCCGTTGGTGCTTAGGGACCTTGGTGCCGGCCAAAGGCGCCGTTACACTGGCGCCTTTCATCGCCTCTTTGGACCTAGCCTTGCTGTTTGAATCCCTGGCTCTTGGGGCTGCGGCCTGTTGGGCCTGTGCCAGCCTGTTGTCGGCCCCTGCCGCCCGTCATCTGGGGGCCTTTGCCTTTTCCCGTTGGCGCATGGCATCGGTGAGCCTGATGCTCTGGTCCCTTTCCCTGCTGACCGGTGGCTGGCAGAGCCTCAGCGCAGGTCCTGCCGGCATCATGATGCTGTCCGGCCTGTTGGGCATTTTTATCGGCGACACCGCCCTTTTTGCTGCCATGAACCGCCTGGGCCCCAGGCGGGCGACGGTACTTTTTGCTGGCCATTCGTTGTTTTCGGTGGTGCTGGGTTTCCTGCTGCTGGGGGAGACCCTGGCGGGCCAGGCCCTGTTGGGCTGTTCCTTGGTGGCCACCGGGGTGATGGGGGCGGTGTTCTTTGGCCGCCGGGAAGGAGAGCGCCATCACTGGGAGCAGGACAACGGCAAGGTGGCTGTGGGGGTGGCCCTTGGGGTGCTGTCGGCTTTTTGCCAGGCCAGCGCTACCCTGATGGTCAAACCGGTGATGGCTACCGACATCGACGCGGTGTCGGCTTCGGCGGTGCGCATGAGCACGGCCCTGGGGGCGCATCTGTTGCTACTTTGGAGCGGGGCGCGGGTGGCAAGACCCATCCAGGCCATCAACTGGCGCATCCTCGCCATGGTGGCCCTCAATGGCTTCTTGGCCATGGGGGTAGGCATGACCTTGATCCTGATAGCCCTTCGCTACGGGGAGGTGGGGCTGGTGGCCATGCTGAGTTCGGTGAGCCCGGTGCTGATCCTGCCGCTTTTGTGGTGGGTACAGAAAAGGCCGCCGGCCAAGGGTGCCTGGCTTGGAGCCCTGGCCACTGTGCTTGGCACCATGCTGATTGTCAGCCGCTGAACAAAAAGCCCGCCGATTGGCGGGCTTTTTCGTTATTGCTCCAGCAAACGGTAGAGCAGGGCGCGCACTTCGGCGGGCTCGAAGGGCTTGTCGCAGATGGCGTCAACACCGGACTGGGCGATGTTGGCCAGGTGGGCACCGTTGGCCTCGCTGGTCACCATCAACACCGGCACATGGGATTGGTCCGACTGCTGGCGGATATGTTCGGTCAGCTCCCGGCCGTTGACGTTGGGCATGTTGTAGTCGGTGACCACCAGATCGAACATGTTGGTACTGAGCTGGTGGATGGCGTCGTTGCCGTCCACCGCCTCGGTGATCTGGCTGATGCCGAGGTTTTCCAGCACCCGGGTAATATGGCGGCGGGCCATGCGGCTGTCGTCCACCACCAGCACCCGCAGGGAGTGGGTGTCGAAATGGGTCAATTCCAGTTCGTTGGGGCTAAGCAGGTCCAGGGTGGCATTGATGGCCAGGCCCAGCTGTTCATGGGTGAAGGGCTTGGGCAGGATGGCGGCCACCCCCGACTGCTTGAAGGCTTCCAGCTCGTCCGGGCGACGCTCGCTGGACACCAGCACGAAAGGGGTGTCCTTGAGCTCGGCCTCACTGCGCATGGTCCTGACCAGCTCCAGGGCGGTGCCGTCGGCAAAATGCAGGGCGCTCAGCACCAGGTCGGGGCGGCGGTGGCGGATATGGGCCAGGGCCGCTTTCACCCCGTCGGCGTCGTCGATCCTGTGGATCCCTTCACTGGCCAGGTGACGGATGATGACACGGCGTTGCGTCTCAGAGGGTTCCACCAGCAGCAGGGACAGATCAGCAGGGACAAGTGTCGTCATTAAAATGCTTCTTTTTTAGTTACATACGACTAACAGGCATTGTCGCAACTTTGTTGGACAAGGCAAGGGCTTTGTATGGCTATAACCCTATGCCTTGATATCGGCCAAAAAAAGGCCGCCCTTGAGGGCGGCCTGTGACAGCTATTATCAAACCTCTATTTTGTTTAGAGGGCTAACCATAGCTCTCACCTCAGGCGAGGGCGGGAAAACCGGTGTCGGTCAGGGCCTCGCTCAGTGCCTTACGGCTTTGGTTGCTGACGATGGTGACTTGGTTGTGGTCTCTGTTGATACGTACCTGTGCTTCGGCATCGGCCACCAATATGGCTTGCTGGATCCGTGACACGCAGTGGTCACCCAGGATGTTGCTTACGCGAAAGGTATACAAAATAGGGCTCCTTGATTATTAGTGCCCTATCTATTTCAGCTTGTTGATGAGCAAATTTCAAGCGTTTGCTCTAATTTTTTATTTGTTGTCGAATGAAAATGTTCAGGATCGCTTGCTGTCCAGCTCCCTGACCAGCAGCGCCAAGGTGCGGGGTGGCATGGGTTTATAAAGGTGAAAACCCTGGAACAACCGGCAATTGTGCTGGAGCAGCCAGTCCAGCTGCTGCTGGGTCTCCACCCCTTCCACCAGGGGTTCGGCGCCGGTGGCCCGGCACAGTTCGATAATGGCCTTGAGCATGTTTTCGCTGCGATCCCGCCCCGGCACTTCCTTGAGGAAATCCCGGTCAATCTTGATCAGGCTGGCATCGAGGCTGTTGAGGCGCGCCAAAGACGATTGCCCTGTACCGAAATCGTCGATGGCCAGGGGGAAGCCGGCATCGGACAACTGCTTGAGGGCTTTGCTGGTCTGCTCCGGGTCGGCCAGGGCCGTCTCGGTGATCTCCAGTTCCAGCTGGCCCTGGTTCAATTGCTGCTGTTGGCAGTAGTCCAATAGCCAGCGGATAAAAAGGTCGTCCACCAGGTCCAGCACCGACAGGTTGATGCTCAGGCGCAGCGTTATGCCCTGGGCCTGCCACTCGCGGATCTGCTCGCAGGCTCTTTGCACCACCCAGCGGCTTAACTGGCTGATGATGCCCCCCTGCTCGGCCAGGGGGATGAAGTCCGCCGGGCTGACCAGGCCCAGTTCAGGATGGTGCCAGCGCAGCAGGGCTTCGGCGGCGATGATGCGGCCGGACACGTCGCACTGGGGCTGGTATTCCAGGTACAGCTGGTCGTCGCTCTGTATGGCCTTGCGCAGGGCGTCCAGCAGCCGCTGCTGGGAGTCCTGGTTGGCCAGGGCCTTGAGATCCAGTTGCCGCACCTGCCCCGGCACCAGGGGGTGGCTGCACAGGTAAGAGGCCAGGCTGCCCAGGTGGTGGCCGTCCGGCATCAGCCCGGGGTGCTCGGCCAAGTGCCAGTGGCGCTCCAGCACCAGGCTCTGGTCCTGCACCTCAAACCTGTGGGGCAGCTGGTGTTCGATACGGGTCAGGCGGTCGGTGAGGGCCGCCAGGGTCAGGTTGGGGTGGGCAAAGATCAGGGTGTTGTGGGCGATGCGCCCCACCACGGCGCCACGGGGCAGCAGGGTTTTCACCTGGCTGGCCAGGCGCGCCAGGGCCTGGTTGCTGATGTCCTTGCCAAAGCGCAGCCTAAGGCTTGGCCCGTTACAGAGCTGCATCAGGGCCACCGCAGCCCTCGGCTTGCGGTTCAGCCAATGCTCTATGCCGGTTTCGTTGAGCATGCCGGTGCTGATGTCGTGCCAGCGCAGGCGCCGGTTCTGCACCCGTTCCCCGGCTAATTGCAGTTTGAGCTGGGAGGCTTCGGTCTGGTCGTCCAGCAACAACAGATGATAATGGCGGTGGGCCATGCGGCTCTTGGTGAGGCTGACCAGGCGCTGGCCCTTTGGCGTGCCCAGCAGCCGCGCCTCCTGGGTGCAGTCGTCCTTGGGCAGATGCAGCTCCTTGAGCAGCTTGCTGGCCAGCACGTCATGCTCCTTGAGCCAGCTCCGCATGGCCTTGTTGTAGCGCACGGCACTGTCGTCCCTGAGGATAAGGGCCGGGTGGGCGTCGTTGTCGAACAGGTCCCGGTACAGCTGCATGGACAGCTTGAGCTGTTTGTTGAGCTTTTGCTGGGAGCCGTTGTGCCAATCCAGGGCCCTCAGCATCCGCATCATCCCCAAGGGCAGGCAGATGTTGAAGAAGATAAACAGCAGCCCTTGCAGGTAGAGGTGGCTGCTGGGCAGGGTTTGCTGGATCTGCAGCAGCGCCGGTAGCGGCTGGTTATGAACCAGGTAGGCAAAGGGCAGCAGATTGAAGAGCATGGCCGCCAATGTCGCTTTCTTGCCCCAGGTGAGCAGGGCCACCATGGGCAGGCTGTAGAGGAACAGGGCGCCCAGTTTGGCGATGGCAAAGTCGGGGATAAACAGCTGGGTGACGAAACCGGCAGCGATGATGGCCCCGGTCAGCAACAGCCGGCTCAGTCTGAACTGGCGCCGGGCCAGGATGGAGGCCACTACCAGCACCAGGTAGAAGCCGGCGATAATGTAGATGACGTGGTAGGCACCCAGTTGCCAGGCGCTGTAGCCGCTGTGCAATCCTATGCCCAGCAACAGCAGCAGGCCGGCCAGGACCATGATCCGCAAGGCGCTGATTTGCCAGGCCGGCGCCCGTAGATCGCGCTGTTCTTCATCCAAATAAAACAAACGAGCGTCCTTATCAAAAACATTGCCCGCCTGGTGGTTGTCCGGCCGCACGAGGTCGGCTGTTCCAGGGCCCGGCACAGGCTGCATCTGTGCACAAACACCAGTAAAGTAGCGACCATAGTTCCTTGAACCTTAAACCCATGCGCATCCTTCACAGCTCCGACTGGCACCTTGGCCAGCACTTCATGGGCAAGACCCGCCAGGCCGAACATCAGGCCCTGATCCGCTGGCTGCTGGACACAGTCCAGGCCCAGCAGGTGGACGCCCTGGTGATTGCCGGCGACATCTTCGACACCGGTACGCCCCCCAGCTATGCCCGCGAGCTGTACAACCAGTTGGTGCTGGAGATGCAGGCCTGCCAATGCCAACTGGTGGTGTTGGCCGGTAACCACGATTCGGTGGCGGTGTTGGAAGAGTCCAAGGCGCTGCTGGGGGCCCTTGGCACCACAGTGGTGGCCAGCGCCCTGGAGCCCGAGCCGCTGCTGGCGCTGAAAAACCGCGACGGCAGCAGCGGCGCCATACTGTGCGCCATTCCCTTTTTGCGGCCAAGGGAGCTGATGCAAAGCGAAGCCGGCCAGGACGGCCAGGCCAAGCAGCAGTCCATGCAGCAGGCCATAGGGCACCACTACCAGCAGCTTTTTGAGCAGGCCAAGACCCGGGGCCTGCCGGTGGTGATGACGGGGCACCTCACCACAGTGGGGGCCAGCGCCTCGGAATCGGTGCGGGAGATCTACGTGGGCAGCCTGGAAGCCTTCCCCACCAGCGCCTTCCCGGCGGCGGACTACATCGCCCTTGGCCATATCCACAGGGCCCAGAAGGTAGGGGGGCTGGAGCATATTCGCTACAGCGGCTCCCCCATTCCCCTGAGCTTCGACGAAGCTGGCCAGCAAAAGGAAATGCTGCTGGTGGAGCTGGGTGAGGGCCTTACTAGCGTCACCCCCCTGGCGGTGCCCCTGTTCCAGCCCCTGGCCAGCCTGCGCTGTGACCTTAGCGAGGTGCGCCAGCAAGTAGCCCCCCTGGTGGCAGGGCTGGCCGACGGTCAACGGCTCTGGCTTGAGCTGGTGCTGGAAAGCCAGCACTACCTGAGCGACCTGCAAAGCCGGGTCGCCGAACAGCTGGACGGCTTGGCGGTGGACTTGCTGCGCCTGCGCCGCGACCGCCAAGGCAGCGGCGGCATCAGCAGCGGTGGCGGCGAGACCCTGGACGAGCTCAACCCCCTGGAGGTCTTCGACCGGCGCCTGGCCAGCGAAGCCCTGGACCCTGAGCTGGCAGCGGCCCTCAAGGCACGTTACGAGGCCACCCTGGCCGAGCTGCAGGAGGGCAAATGAAGATCCTCAGCCTGCGCCTTAAAAACCTCAACTCCCTGAAAGGGGAGTGGAAAATCGATTTTAGCGCCGCCCCTTTTGCCGACAATGGCCTCTTTGCCATCACCGGCCCCACCGGCGCCGGCAAGACCACCCTGCTGGACGCCATCTGCCTGGCCCTCTACCACGAGACGCCGCGCATGAAGACGGTGTCCCAGTCCAGTAACGAACTGATGACCCGCCACACTAGCGAAGCCCTGGCCGAGGTGGAATTCGAGGTCAAGGGCCAGGGCTACCGGGCCTTTTGGCAGCAGCGCCGCGCCCGGGACAACCCCGACGGCAAGCTGCAACCCCCCAAGGTGGAGCTGGCCCGCCTGGACGGCACCATCCTCACCGACAAGATCAACGACAAGCTCAAGCAGACCGAGCAGCTCACCGGCCTGGACTTTGGCCGCTTTACCATGTCCATGCTGCTGGCCCAGGGGGGCTTTGCCGCCTTCTTGAATGCCGACGCCAACAAACGCGCCGAACTGCTCGAAGAGCTGACCGGCACCGACATCTACGGCCACATTTCCCAAAAGGTCTTCGAAGACAGTCGTGCCCTGGGGGAAGAGGTCAAGGTGTTGCAAGCCAGGGCCGGGCAGATCGCCGTGCTGGCGGACGATGAACGGGCCCAACTGGCCGAAAAGCTGGCCGAGCTGCGCCGCCAAGAGCAGGGCCTTAACGAGCAGCTGCGTAAGGTGAGCGCCCAGTTGGACTGGCGCAAACAGCGGGACAGCACCAGCGCCGAAATGGCACTGGCTGAGCGGCAACTGACAGAGGCGCAGGGGCAATGGCAGCAGGCCGAACCGGCCCTGAAAAAGCTCAAAGCCGCCAGGCCGGCCGAAGAGCTGCGGTCCCTTTATCGCCTATGGCAGCAGTTGGGCCAGGAACTGGCCGACGGCAGGGAGCGCCAGCGGCAGCTGTCTGGCGACCTGGATATGCTGGCCGAGCAGGAACTGCAACTGGCCCAGGAGGGCCAATGCCTGGCTCGCCAGCAGCTGGATGCCGCCATTGCGGAACTCAGCACCTGCCAGCAAGAGCTGGACCAGCTCGCCACTTGGCTGGGAGAACACCAACGGGACGCAGCCCTTACCGGCGAGCTGGGCAGTTGGCGCCAATGGCAGCAGCAGCTGAACCTGGAGCAGCAGCGCCTGGCCCAGGGCCAAAGCCGCCAGCACCAGTTGGCTCGGCAACTGGATGAGGGCCGCCAGGCCCTTGAGAGCCAGCAGCAGAACCTGGCCGGCGCCCGGCGGCAGGCCAGCCTGGCCGAGCAGCAGCACCAGCAAGCCCAGCAAAACCTGGCGGCGCGCCTGGAAGGCCACAGCCTTGCTCAGTGGCGCAGCCATTGGCAGGCCCAGCAGCGCTTGCTGCCCCTGGCCCAGGCTCAGCAGCAGGCCCTGGCCCGCCAGCAGCAGTTGCAGCAAAGCATTCAGGATACCGAACACAACCTGGTGGAGCTGGCGCAGCAGCGCGAACAGCTGCGCGAGCGCTACAAGGTGCTGCGTGAACAGGTCAAAGACAAAGAAAAGCTGCTGGAGCAGGAAAAGCTGATCGGCGAGCTGGCCCATTACCGCCAGCATCTGACCGCCGGTGAGCCCTGCCCCCTGTGCGGCAGCGCCCAGCACCCGGGGATCAGCGACTACAGCGCCCTTAGCCAGTCGGACACCGCCGGGCGTTTAAAGGCGCTGAGCAACGAGTTGGAAGAGGTCAAAAGCAGCGGTGCCAGCCTAGGGGTGCAGATAGAGCAGTACCAGAAGGGGCTGCTGCTACAACAGCAGGAAAGCGCGCAGCTGGCCGCCAGCCTCGCCGAAGGCCAGCAGCAGTTGGGTGGCCAGAGTCTGGAGGCGTTGCAACAAAGCCTTAAGGAACTGGACGCCACCATGGCCGCCATTGAAGCCGAGGCCGGCGCCGTCGATGCCGCCCAGCAGGCCCTGCAACAGGCCAGGTTCGAGGCCGACAAGGCCCAGGAACAGCTGAACTTTGCAGAGCAACAACGCCAGGAACAACAGCGCCAGTTGGACGAGGCGGCCAAGCAGCTTCAGCAGGAAGGCGAGGCCTTAGGCGCCAGCCAGCAGCGCTTTGCCAAGGCTCTGGAGGCTTATGGTTTTGCCGCCGATGGCCAATGGCAGCAGGCCTGCGAGCAACGTATCGAGGCCTTTCAAAAGGCCCAAGGCCGCCAACAGCAACTGGACAAGGCCTGGCAGCAGCAAAGCGCCCGCCAGGAGCGGTTGCAAGAAGCCCTCGGCCATTGGCACCAGCGCCTGGCCGGGCGCCCGGCCTTGGATGCCGCCCTGGCCGGCTTGGTGCTTGGCGAACTGGAACCCCGCTACCTGGCGCTGCTGGATAACCAGAAGGTCCTGGCCGCCGAGCGCCAGGCCCTAAGCCTTCGCCTGGAGCAATTGCAGGGCAAGCAAAGCGAAGCCCTGGGCCAGTGGCAGCAAGGCCTCAAAGAGAGTCCTTTTAAAGACGAAGCCGCCTTCCATGACGCCCTGTTGCCAATGGACGAACAGCAACGCCTGGCCGAACTGGAACAAAGGCTGCGCGACACCCTGATCACCGCCCAGAGCCGGATAGAGGATCTTAAGGCCAGGTTGCAGGCGCTGGGCACGGACCAGGCCGAAGGGGTGAGCCTTGAAGCCTTGCAGGCCCAGGAGCAGGGGCTTCGTGACCAGCTCAGGGCCCTGGCCAGCCAAGACGGCGCCCTGGATACCCGCCTGCAAGCGGACCAGCAGGCCCGCCAGTCCCTTGGGGACCTGGCCCAGCAGTTGGAAGCCAAGCAGGCCCAGCTTGACCTGCAACAGCACCTCAACGGCCTGATCGGCTCGGCGGACGGGGCCAAGTTCCGCCGCTTTGCCCAGGGCCTGACCCTGGATCATTTGGTGCATCTTGCCAACCAGCGCCTGGACCGGCTTCACGGCCGCTATGGCCTGCGCCGCAAGGCCGGCGCCGAGCTGGACCTGGAAGTGCTGGACAGCTGGCAGGCCGATGTTGCCCGGGACACCCGTACCCTGTCCGGGGGCGAGAGCTTTTTGGTCAGTCTGGCCCTGGCCCTGGCGCTGTCGGACCTGGTCAGCCAGAAGACCGCCATCGATTCGCTGTTCCTGGACGAAGGCTTTGGCACCCTGGACGCCGACACCCTGGAGGTGGCCCTGGACGCCCTGGATAATCTCAATGCCGACGGCAAGATGATCGGTGTGATCAGCCACGTGGAAGCCCTTAAAGATCGCATCCCGGTGCAGCTGAAAGTCCATAAGGGCGCCGGCATGGGCTACTCGCGCCTGGACAGCCGCTTTGCCCTCTAGAGCCTCAAGGCAACAGGTTGGATAACTCAATCAGGTTGTGGTCGGGGTCGCGCAGGTAGATGGACAGCAGCGGCCCGGTGGCGCCGGTACGTTCCACCGGGCCTGCTTCCAGGGCTATACCCAGCTCGGCCAGTTCGGACATGACCTGGGCCAGGGGCGTGTGGGTGATAAAGCACAGGTCGGCCGAACCCGGGGCAGGGTGCTGGGCCTTGGGCTCAAATTCCTGGCCGGCCTGGTGCAGGTTGATCTTCTGTTGGCCGAAGGCCAGGGCCTTGCGGTCGCCTTTGAAGGTGACCAGGTCCATGCCCAGGGCTTGGCTGTAAAAGGCGCAGCTGCGGTCTATGTCGGCAACGGTCAGAACCAGGTGGTCCAAGTGGCTGATTTTCATCTTGGCTTTTCTCTCGTTGGGGCTTGTTAGCGGCGCAGCCCTGGCCCAGACTGTGACCTGGCCCGGCCCTGGCGGGGCCTCTGGACGACAGTGCCGCAATTATCAGACAAGCAAAGGAGTCTTTATGGCGACCGTTACTCTCAAGGGCAATCCGGTTTCAGTAGACGGCAGCCTGCCGCAAGTGGGGCAAGCGGCCCCGGCCTTCAAACTGGTGGCCGGCGATCTGGCCGACCTGAGCCTGGGTGATTTTGCCGGCAAGCGCAAGATCCTCAATATCTTCCCCAGCGTCGACACCCCCACCTGCGCCACTTCGGTGCGCAAGTTCAACGAAAAGGCCGCCAGCCTGGCCAACACCGTGGTGCTGTGCATCAGCGCCGACCTGCCTTTTGCCCAGGGCCGTTTCTGCGGCGCCGAAGGCATCGAAGGGGTAGTGAACCTGTCCACCCTGCGTGGCCGTGAATTCCTCAAGGACTATGGCGTTGCCATCAGCGATGGCCCCCTGGCCGGCCTGGCCGCCCGCGCCGTGGTGGTACTGGACGAGCACGACAAGGTGCTGCACAGCGAACTGGTGGCTGAAATCGCCGACGAGCCCAACTACGAGGCCGCCCTGGCCGCCCTCTGAGGCCGTCAAGTTGTGAAAAGGCAGCCCTGGGGGCTGCCTTTTTTGTGGGGCGGGTCTTGGCCCTTGGCGCAATCCCAAGGGGGCCGGCGCTGCAATGCTGGCCGATTGGCTTTCCCTGCAACCCTGCACTGATGCTACTATCCGCCCTCCGCAGAATTAGGGCCCCACCATGACCGACACCACCTTCGCCGATCTCGGCCTCAGCAAGGCTTTGCTCGATGCTGTTGCCGAACAGGGCTACGAGCACCCCTCTCCTATCCAGGCCCAGGCCATACCGGCGGTGCTGGAAGGCCGGGACGTCATGGCGGCCGCCCAGACCGGTACCGGCAAAACCGCCGGTTTCACCCTGCCATTGCTGCACCTGCTCAGCGGCGGCAGCAAGGTGCAGGGCAACCAGGTACGGGCCCTGGTGCTGACCCCCACCCGCGAGCTGGCGGCCCAGGTGGCCGAGAGCGTCAACACCTACGGTAAGCACCTGCCCCTGCGCTGCCAGGTGGTGTTCGGCGGCGTGAAGATCAACCCGCAGATGATGGCCCTGCGCCGTGGCACCGACGTGCTGGTGGCCACCCCCGGCCGCCTGCTGGACCTGTACCAGCAGAACGCGGTGCGTTTTAACCAGCTGGAAGTGCTGGTACTGGACGAAGCCGACCGCATGCTGGATATGGGCTTTATCCACGACATCAAGAAGATCCTGGCGGTGCTGCCGCCCAAGCGCCAAAACCTGCTGTTCAGTGCCACCTTCTCCGACGAAATCCGCGCCCTGGCCAAGGGCCTGGTCAACGACCCCCAGGAGATCTCCGTCACCCCGCCCAACAGCACTGCCGAGCGGGTGGAGCAGGCCATCTACCCGGTGGACAAAAACCGCAAGGCGCCCTTGCTGTGCAAGCTCATCGACGACGGCAACTGGCAACAGGTGCTGGTGTTTACCCGCACCAAGCACGGCGCCAACCGCCTGGCCAAGCAGCTGATCGCCAGCCAGATCACCGCCGCTCCCATTCACGGCAACAAGAGCCAGAGCGCCCGTACCAAGGCCCTGGCCGACTTTAAATCCGGTGCCGTGCGGGTGTTGGTGGCCACCGACATCGCCGCCCGTGGCCTGGATATCGACCAGCTGCCCCAGGTGGTGAACTTCGACCTGCCCAACGTGGCGGAAGACTATGTGCACCGTATCGGCCGTACCGGCCGGGCCGGCGCCAGCGGCAAGGCCGTGTCCCTGGTGTGCAGTGAAGAGACCAAGGAGCTGAAAAGCATCGAGCGGCTGATCCGCCAGGTGCTGCCCCGTGAGAACGTGCCCGGCTTCGAGCCCAGCCACGACCTGCCCGAGTCGGCCCTGGACGGCAGGCCCAGCAAGCCCAAAAAGCCGAAGAAGCCCAAGCAGCACCAGGACGGCCAGCGCCAGGCCGGTGGCGACAAGCCCACCCAGGGCCGCCACAGCGGCCAGGGCAGCGGTGACCGGCCTGCCCAGAGCCGCAGCGGCGGCCAGGGCCAGCAACGCCCGGCCGGCGAAGGCCAGCCCCGCAGGCGTCGTCGCCGTCCGCAACCCAAACCCCAGGCATGAAAAAAGGGCGCATCAAGCGCCCTTTTTTATTGGCCCTTGCGGGCCGATTCGGGAATGGGGTTATCCGGCCCCGTCACATGGATGCTGACGGTAGGCCCCTGGTAAGGCTGGCAGGGCATGGCCGACGGGTCGGGCATTCTGTCCCTGGGCCTGTGCTTATCTTTTAGGGTGTCCAACTCGTGTTGGTCGTCGCAGGTGGGCCAGGCAACAGGGTTGTCCAGGCCGGCATTGCCGGGTTCGGCGGCGCAGGCCGCCAGCAACAGGGCGGCCAGGGGCAGCAGGGCTTTCATGGGTAGCGTCCGTGCAGCAAAGAGATACCCCAACCTAAAATGAAAGCCCCGGCCGGTCAACTGCTTGCCTTACAGCTGGCGGGCACGGAAGTTGCGGCCCTTGATGCTGTGGCTCAGCTGCTTGAGGGCCAGCGGCGCCTTGGCCTTGGCCACCGCCACGAAGGCCCAGTCTTCGAAGATCTGGATCTTGCCCACCTGATCGCCGGTCAGGGCCTTGTCCCGGGTCAGGGCGCCCAGGATGTCGCCGGGGCGCAGCTTCTGGCGCTTACCGCCGTCGATCTGCAGGGTCACCATGGTGGCGCCGTAGGGGGCCTCCAGCAACAGGCTCTGGGGGGGCAGGGGGCTTTCGTCCACGTTCAGGCCCAGGGTTTCTTCCAGGGCCAGCAGGCGGTGGCTTTCCTTGGCGCTGAACAGGGTGCAGGCCATGCCCTGGTTACCGGCGCGGCCGGTACGGCCCACCCGGTGTACGTGTACTTCCGGTTCGAAGGCCAGGTGGTAGTTGATCACCAGATCCAGGGCGTCCACGTCCAGGCCCCTGGCCGCCACGTCGGTGGCCACCAGCACGGTGGCGCTCTTGTTGGCAAAGCGCACCATGGCCTGGTCCCTGTCCTTTTGCTCCAGGTCCCCGTGCAGGGCCAGGGCGCTAAAGCCCTTGGCGCTGAGGGCCTGGGCCAGGTCCTGGACTTCACGCTTGGTGTTGCAGAACACCACAGCAGAGGCGGGGCGGTATTGCTGGATCAGCAGCTGCACCGCCTGGCGCCGCTGGGCGTCGTCCGCTACCAGGTGGAACTGCTGGCTGATGCTGTGCTGGCTGTGGCTAGACGCCACCTGGATGCGCTCGGGGGCGCGCATCACCCGCCTGGCCACCCCTTCGATTTCGTCCGGGAAGGTGGCGCTGAACATCAGGGTCTGGCGGCTGGCCGGGGTCTGCTGAATGATGCCGTCAATCACCTCGCTAAAGCCCATGTCCAGCATACGGTCTGCTTCGTCCAGCACCAGGGTGCGCAGGTCATCCAGGCGCAGGGTGCCACGGCGCAGGTGATCGTCCACCCGCCCCGGGGTGCCGACGATGATATGGGCGCCGTGCTCCAGCGAGCCCACCTGGGGGCCAAAGGGCATGCCGCCGCACAGGGTCAGCACCTTGATGTTGTGAATGGCGCGGGCGAGCTTGCGGATCTCCGCCGTGACCTGGTCGGCCAGCTCCCGGGTGGGGCACAGCACCAGGGCCTGGACCCGGAACTGTTTGACGTTCAGGTGGTGCAGCAGGCCAAGGCCAAAGGCGGCGGTTTTACCGGAGCCGGTTTTCCCCTGGGCGATGACATCCTTGCCGGCCAAGATCGGCGGCAGGCTCTGGGCCTGGATGGGGGTCATGGCCTGGTAACCCAGGCTGGCCAGGTTGGCAACCAGGGCCTCGTTAAGGGCCAGGGTGGAAAAATCGGTATGGCTCACGGTGATATCCTAGGGTGGCGGTATGGGGGGCTGACAGCCGCGCGAATACTATACAGCTTTGCCAGGAAGTCAAAGGGAAAGCCCGCCGGACTCTTGCATTCATGGGCGCCAGCGTTAATGCTTCCTGGCATCAGGTTAGACAGAGCCTTGCCATGCTGCTTGCCAAAACGGCGCTTTCTCCCCGCCGCCGTCGCTATTTTCTCGCCCTGCTGCTGACCCTGGTGTTGCTGGCCCTGGCTCATATCTGGTTGCTACCCCCCATCACCGACGGCCGCCTCTTTGGCACCGGGGGCCTGGCGGAACTGCTGGTGCTCTTTATCGTGCTGGCCACCCTGCTCTTTACCCAGATGGTGACCCTGCCCCGCCATACCTATTTATTGCTGACCATCGGCTTTAGCCTCTGGGTGGTCAGTGCCCTTATCGATGTCATGGATGAAGTGAGGGTGCAGCCCCTGTGGCTGTCGGCCTACGGCGAAGATCTGTTGAGGGTGATCGGCATGGCCCTGGCGGCCACCGGCTTTTACCTGCTGCTGGGCCACACCGCCAGGGCGCATGGCGAACTGGACCGCCTGGCCCATTTCGACCCCCTGACCGAGCTTGGCAACCGCCGCTACTTTGCCCAGATGGCCGCCAGCATGGCCGGCGGCCTGTCCCTGCTGCTGTTGGATCTGGACCACTTCAAACAGGTGAACGACAGCCTGGGCCACAGCGTCGGTGACGAAGTCTTAAAGGCGGTCGGGCAGATCCTGGCCCGCCAATGTCCCGACGGTCACGCCGTGCGCCTGGGGGGCGAGGAGTTTGCGGTACTGCTGCCCAAGTTGGACGACCTGGCCCTGCGCCGCTACGCCGACAATGTGCGCCAGGCCGTAGCCCAGGGCATGGCCAACAGGGCCGCGCTGACGGTGAGCATAGGTGCCGGCAGCCAGGTCTTGGGGGAAGATCTGGATACCCTGCTGCGCCGCACCGACCGGGCCCTCTACCGGGCCAAGGCCCAGGGCCGTAACAGGGTGGAACTGGCCGCCTGAGCATCTAGTCAGACATAGCTGGCATTTTTGCCTAAAAGATATGGCGAAATATTGACCGTTGGATGTAGAATGCGCGCCCTTTCATCTGTGGGTGGGGTTCTAGATGCTTTTTGGAAAATCGCGCCAACTCAGTGAACAACTGGCTGCCAAGGAACTGGTCCTGGCAGAAAAAGAAGCCGTTATCTCGGCCCTTAGCCGGTCCCAGGCCCTGATCAGCTTTACCCCCCAGGGTGAAGTGCTGAGGGCCAACGGCAATTTCCTGAAATTGACCGGTTATCGCCTGGAAGATATCCAGGGCCAGCATCACCGCATGTTCTGCCGCCCCGATTTTGCCTCCTCCACAGAATACCGCCAGTTCTGGACCAAGTTGGGCCAGGGGGAATTTGTGGCGGGCCGCTTTGAGCGGCGCAACAAGGCCGGCGACACCCTCTGGCTGGAAGCTTCCTACAACCCCTTGCTGGACAAGGACGGCCGGGTGGTGCGCGTCGTCAAGCTGGCCACCGACGTCACCGACAAGGTGCGCCAGGGCCAGGCTGCCCGTAACCAGTTGGCGGCCCTGAACAAGGCCATGGCGGTGATCTCCTTTGATACCCAGGGCCGGGTGACCGATGCCAACCAGAACTTCCTGTCCACCATGGGCTACCGCCTGGAACAGGTGTTGGGCCAGCACCACAGCCTGTTTTGCGAGCCGGCCTATGCCCGCTCCAGCGAGTACAGGCTGTTTTGGGACAAGCTGACCAAGGGCCAGTTTATCTCCGGTCAATTTGAGCGGCGCAACGCCTATGGCGAACCGGTCTGGCTGGAGGCGTCCTACAACCCCATCCTCGACGACAAAGGCCGGGTCACCCAGGTGGTGAAGTTCGCCTCAGACGTCACTCAACTGGTGCGCCGCCACCAGCAGGAAGCCCAGCAGGCCTCGGAAGCCTTCGACATTTCCCGCCAGACCGAACAGATGGCGGTCAAAGGCACCGGCATCATTCAGGAAGCGGCCAACCAGATGCAGGCCATAGCCCAGCGCCTTGGTCATTCCGCCGACGCCCTGGGCAATTTGGGCCAGCATGCCCGCCAGATCACCTCCATCATCGAGACCATTGGCGAAATCGCCTCACAGACCAACCTGCTGGCCCTCAATGCCGCCATCGAAGCGGCCCGCGCCGGCGACCAGGGCCGGGGCTTTGCGGTGGTGGCCGACGAAGTGCGCAACCTGGCCAAGCGCACCTCCGAGTCCACCTCGGAGATCGCCCGCATGATCACCCAGATCCAGCAGGGCACCGAAGCGGCCATCACCGACATGCAAGGCTGCCTGGACAACGCCAACCAGGGGGCGGAATTGGCCGCCGAGGCCGACCAGATGATCGTCGGCATCCGCAACGGTGCCAAGCAGGCGGTGGCCGCCGTAGAGCTGCTGGCCAGCCAGGTCAAGGAAACCGGCCGCTAAGAGCCATTGCTTGAAAAAGGGCGCCCCATGGCGCCCTTTTTATTGGCGCTGCTATCACAAAAGGCGCATTGGGCCCGGCAAAGGGGCCAGCGGTGTCTAGGCTGGGGGGTGACTGTCACTGTTTTAAAGGAGGAAAACCATGGACAGACCCCGCAGGAATAAAATCAATCCCATGAAAGTCAGTGAGGGACGCCAGTCCGTTCTTCGAAGGCTTCAAAGTGTGGCCGGGCGCTGGAATGAAACTCTGGACACCACCCTGGTGCTGGCACAGGCCCCAGAGGAGGAAAACGACTACATGAGCTGCAACGCCGTTATCTTCAACCATGACGACGAGATCAGCGAAGGGGCTTACGATTCGGTCCGCTCCACCCACGCCGAGATGAACGCCCTGGTGGAGTACCTGCAAGACGGCGGGGACCTGGCTGATATCCAGCGTATCGAAATTACCTCGCCGCCCTGTAAGTCCTGCGCCTTTGTGCTGGAGCTGCTAGGGGTAATAGACAGGGTGGTGACGACCGACGAGATCTACAAAAAGGCTACCAGCTCTTGGGTATGGCCCCAGGCCCTGCAAGACAGGGGCTTGTTCGACCATGCCCGGTGGGCTTGGGTCCGGGCCCAGTTTGAAGGCTCAGGCCTGGACCAGGACAAGGTGCGCAGCGCCATGGTGGACGTCGTGCAAAGCGAAAGCGCGCTCTAACCGGGAAGTAACGAAAAAGGCGCCATTGGCGCCTTTTTCAATCTTTGGGCAGTTCCCGCCAGGTCAGCCAGAGGCGGGTATCCAGCTCCAGCTGGTGGTATTGGGGCTCGATATGGCAGCACAGCTGGTAAAAGCGCTTGTTATGGTCTTTTTCCTGAAAGTGGGCCAGTTCATGGGCCAGGATCATCCGCAAAAACTCCGGCGGCGCCTCCTTGAACAGGCTGGCGATGGTCAGGCTGTTTTTCATCTTCAGCTTGGCCCCCTGCACCTGGGCCTTGTAGGTGTGCTGCCCCAGAGCATGCTTGACCACGCTCAGCTTGGCGTCATAGCGGGCCGCCGCCAGGGGCGGGGCATTGCGCATAAAGCGCTCCTTCAGCTCACGGGCCTCCTGGTACAGGGCCTTGTCGCTCTGCACCCCGTGGCGCTCCGGGTATTTCTTTTCCAGGTAGAGCCCCAGCCGGTCGCTGGCGATCAGCTCGCGCACCTGGCCAAGGATGTGCTCGGGGTAGCCGGTCAAATACTTCATGACGATCCTCAAACTGCCTGGGGCCATGATCCACCCTGGCCGCGTATCGGGCAAGTTGTTACGCCAATCCCGGCTGTTTTCCCCAAGCCGGGTTAAAAGTGTGTCTATCAAGGAATAAAAAACCTCACTGTTAAGTGAGGCTTTTTTATTCACGATTCTTTTTTAAAAAATACAGAAGTTCATGAAAACGTCGTCCGCTTCGACTTTGTAATATTGGGCGTCGCGGCCTTGATCGTCGATAAATTCATGGGTTTCAGTGTTGATCCGGTAGGTCTTGCCGATTTTCATGTTCTTTTCGGCAAACATGCATTTGCGATCAAAGTCGACAGTGAATTCGAAACCCTCTTCATTGCGCAGGGTGTAGTTGCCACCGTCGGTAGGGTCTTCAAAGGCCACCAGCACATAAGGCTGCTTGGTGACGCTGGTGATTTTACCTTCAGGGAAAGGCTTGGGGCCACAGGCTGCCAGGGTAAGGGTTGCGATAGAGGCGATAACGGAGAGTTTTAAAAGTTTCATGGATAGATCGCAGTTGCTTGGAAAAGAGGCAACGCCTCGGAAAGAAAGTCATATTTTACATGAAGTTAGTTTCTAAGCCAGGTTGGATTCAGCGGGGCAATATGGGGGAATAGAAAGTAAGCAAATAGCAGAAAGGCTGAGCAATATAAAAAAGATTGTTTTATCGCCTCAGCAAGCTGCGGGCTAAAAAGTGCTTGCAAGGTTGCCGGTGAAAATAACCAGGCCATGGGCCCGGCGTTACCGAGCTGGGAGCTCCCTGCCGTTTTGTGCCCCCAACCTGGTGGCAGTAAAAGGCCAAGGTTTTTGCCTTGGCCTTTTTCCTATCATTGGCAGGCGGCGGCTGGGAAGCTGTCTACCGCTTCGGCTATATGCTGGCCGTAACTGTTGCCCGCTATGGGAGTGGTGCCGTTATAGCCGGCATCGCTGCCTATGGTGAAGGTACTGCTTGGCGGTATGCCGGCGTCGATAAAGGCTTCGGCGTCGGACTTGGCATTGCCGTAGGCCCTGACAATATTCAGGCCCTGGGCCTGGAGGGCACGGATCTGGGCGGCCTTGTAGGCCCTGGGGTTAAAGAGGCTGTCTTCATTGCTCAGGGAGGTCCGTAGAAAGCCTTGGGGCAGGCCCATCCAGTCCAGCCAGGAGCGGGAGCCCTTGGCATACCAGTAAACCCGGGCGGTAAGGAAGACCGGCTGGTAACCGAGATCCAGGTAGCGTCGCACCAGGCTGTAGGCGCCGTCCTTGGGGTCGGCCCTGTCGATGCCGGTGTAGTCGCCTAGCTGTTCGGCATCCGACTCAGTCAGGGTGCCGTCGATATCAAAGAGCACGGCCTGGGTACCGGGCTGGATCACGGTAACAAAGCCCTGGGCGCCGCTACCGTCCCCCGGTACGCCGGCGTAGATACGGTACTGGCCCGCCGCCAGGGCCGGCAGGGCGATACTGGCCTTGCCGTCGCTGTTGGTGGTGCCTTGTCCAAGGAACTGCCAACTCCCTTGTTGCGGGCCGCGCAGGTAGAAGCGCACTTTCTCGTCTTCCAGGTCTTTGTGGACCAGGGTGCCGTAGTCGAACTTGGCTGTCAGGGTGGCGCCCTGGCCTTCGGCCAGCACCAGATCGTGCACCATATGGTAACTGGGCAGCAGGCTGATAAAGCGGTTGGCGCTGTGGTCAAAGCCGGTGACAGCAAAACTTGGGGCCGGGTAGTCCAGTTCCATGCGTTGTGGCTCAGGGCATTGGGGCAGGGCCAGGGCACCGGCCGACGCAAACAGAAGGGGGGCAAGCAGGGCTTTAAACATGTGCAGTCCTTTGTGGTTGTGTCCTTATGACAGGCCCAGCATAGCGGACTGGTGTTTTCATTTTGTTGGCAACTGCCGGATGCCGGCAGTAACAGCAGCCTAGCTTTAGGTCTTTGCGGTGTTGCCGGCCGCTTTTGCCTGGCTCAGGTCTTTGGCGAAGTAAAGATAGGTAGGCAGCAGGAAGATGACCAATACGGCCAAATCGATTGGCATGATGACGGCCAGCTCAGAAGGCTGAAAAGCCCCAGGGCGGCTGAAGGCGTAATAGCAAACAACGAGGTTGGACAATACAGACAGCCCCAATACCGTTTGCCAGAATAAAACGTAAGGGAAAAAACGCTTCCTAAAGCCATAACAAAAGGCCGAGACCAAGGTGAGCAAATCCGTTATCCAGACCAGAGCGGATATCAACAGTGGGTGGGTAGGCTTCACTATCCCAGGCGCCGTCAGGTCTTCATAGCTACCGGCAAGGGTGCCCAGCAGTAACACCACAAAGAGCAGTTTCCAGCCGATCCTGTCCATGGTCATTCCTTGGATGCCGGGCATCTTTTTCTTAAGTCAGAGAACAGCACATGGTATTGGTTCGCCATGGCCAGGGGGTAAAGCTCGGCCTGGCTCAGCTCGACCTGGCAAAGGTCAGCAAAGCGCACCCTTAACGCCTTGACCGACTTCACCATGCTGTCGCTCCGGTGGCTGGCCCCTATGCCCGAGGTCCAGCCATTATGGCCGCCCGGCTCCAACTCACCCTTAAAGACTTCATCGCTGCCCTGCCAGGTCAGCTGATACTGAGCGGGACTGGCGGTGTCATTTTCGATGCCAAAGATAACCAGGCCTTCCCCCATAAAGAGGCAGCCGGATAGGAAAAGCGCTAGCAGGGCGATCAGCGTTCTGGTTATTGCTGTGGGTGCGGCCAAGGCAAATCCTTATGCGTTGGTGGCGGTGAAGGCCCCAAAAGGCATGGTCTTTGAAGGGGGAGTGAATAGATACTTCTTAAAACGATATTAGCCTTATCAATTAGTTAGTGCAATTTTATGGTGAGTGGTGAATAGATACTGGAGTGGTTGAATGCCTTGTGTCCTGGCCGCTAGCTCTTGATACCTTGACGGCAGCCACCGGCTGCTGATTAATTAAGCGATACCCGTTCAAGGATGAACCCACATGCTCTTAACCCCCTTGGTTCTGGCGTCATTGCTGCAAATCCCGGCCGACCTTATTGCTCAACAGATGCTGGACAGCATGAATAGCCAGGTAGAAAGCCATGCCTATCGCTATCAAAACGAAGTGGTGCGTTTCAACCATCAGTTTTGGATGGTCGACAGCCGCTCGGTCTGCTTTGACAACACCCAGGACGCCAGCCGCCACAGCCTCTGCACCCAAAAGGCCAAAGCCCTGTTCAACGAGCTTTGCCAAGCCATGAAAGACAAGCAGCACAAGAATATGTACTGCCACGCCGCAGCCCGTTACCAGCCGCAGGTCGCCCAGATAAAGGATTACGGTAAAAGCCGGCAGGCGGAACTCAAGCGCCGCTGTGGCGACCTAAGGGTGCAGGCCATGGCTGACAAGACGCTGGTTGCCGAAAGGGATAGGGTTTGTGGGGAGTATGAAAGGGAGTGAGGGGTGAAGGGCATTATTCCCTTCAAAAGATAGGCTTATTTTTCAATAGACCGGACGTTGATACAGGATTGGGGGAAGAAATGCATAGGTTGTTGATAGCCGTTTTGTCGGTCGCTTTTTCCCTGCCGGTGTTGGCTGAGGGATATGCCCAAGAGGCCATGGCGAAGCGTGTTGATACTACAACGGCGTTACTGCTAGGGTGGTTGGAGCTGGAAAATACCAGCAAACATCGGGTGCTGGTTGAAGATCATATGAGATTTTCCGAGACGCCACAGAAATCTAAGCGCCTTCCAAATCTCTATGAGTGCGGCTTGATAAAGAGGCCGGATGAGCCCCGCTATCCGCTCTCCTACACCGTTCAGTATCTTGGTCGGTTGGAGGAATTTACGCCATTGGATGGAAAGACTCAGGTCAGTGAAATCTGGAGTGTTGGCAAGGCGCAATAGCTTGTTCTGGCCAGTGACCCTAGGAGGTGTTTCTTCAACTGACCCGATTTGACGACTCGCCACATGGTTTGCTGGATAATGCTACGGGCACTTTTTCAACGCCTCTGAAAACAAAAACGTGTATTGGCTTTGGATTGTGCTTTGGTAAATCTCTCCTTGGCCAAGCGTAACGGTGCAGCCATTCGAGAAGTCTATCTGTACGGAAGAGACAGATTTTACCATTGAGTCGCTTTGGCTATGTGACCGCATTCCCGAGGTCCACTCTATATGCTCGCCATGGTTAAGTTGACCTTGTGTAAGCGTTGAAGTGTTATCCCAAGAAATGGTATAGCTGGCTGGAAAAGACGTATCATTCTCTACGCCGAAAACAGCAATGCCTTCACCTTGGTAAAGGCATCCAGAAAGGAGCAGCGCAGAAGCGCATAAAATTAATTTATCCATGAGAGTTTACTCAGCCAGATAAGCATTAAAGGAAAGTGGATTAAACTGTCCCGTTGCCGATTCGACTTTACTGTTGAAGCTAAAAAATTCCATAAGCTTGTCATTAGACAGACTCCACAAATGCCAATGAGGTTGAAAACTTAAATCAGTAAGTAACCCCATCAGCCTAGATTGCAACGGGCTTCCTTCCAGTTCAAGTATGCTTTTGTTATCAGAAGACCTTTCCAAGTGAGGTAGATGACGATATAGGGCTATGCCAGTAAGTATAGGCCCATAAGTGTCTATAGATGATGAAATGGTTTTCTTATACGGGCCCAGCCCTATCAGGGCCACTAGCGCTAGGACGGGTTTATTCTTAAAATCTGTTGTAAGGTATCTATCGGTAGCTTCTTTGAGATTACTCATAGCACTATCCTTGTTGCTAAGGTGAGGTTAGATGGTAACCTGGAAAAATAAAGTCTGATGTCAAATGATGATCAAGGATTGATTAAATGTTAGCTCTTATTTATTTAGCGTTGGGCATTGGTGTGGGTATTGATGATAGATATGCCTCGACTTATCTCAGCTTGAACCTTTGCGTTAATATTGAAGTCGATGTGAGAAAGGATATCGAGATGTCCGAAAAGTACTTGCTATTGGCGTCGAGAATGAAGGATGAAGTGATGAAAGATCCAAACCTAAAAAATTACTTCTATGGCTCCTTCGATAGAGCGATTGAAAAATATCAGGAGCGGGGAGTAAAGAGCAAAGATGATCCGCTACTTTCCAAATCGGGCTGCGAAAAATTGGCCAAGGATGCAGAAAAGTTAATGTCATCCCTGTAAGAAAAAGTTAATTAAAAAGGCCCGATATCAAGTCTTGACGGGGAAAGGGGACCCGCACGAATGCATGGCAACAGTCCGGCCAGCTTCGGTCTCCTTTGGGGCAGTGGGGCTTTATATGTGGGCCAGCTTCTTGCCGGCTCATTTCGCCAGGGCAGGCATAGGGGAGAGGCTCTTCGGCCCTAGTCACCTGCAGGGTAAAGTGATGTCCTTCGACAAGGTGCCCTCCCGCTCAGCGCTTCACTTAAAGGGGCCGCAAGAGCCCAACCTTCAGGTCCTGAGATTGGCAGTGGTAGGAGTGGCTGCGTCGAGGAATAGCGGGTAATAAAACAGGACTGGTGCGTTTTCCTTGCTTTTTTGCGCCTGCCTTGCCAAGTTAATGCCTAGTTAACAGATGCCAGGGACAGGCAGCAGTAACCACCCGCCCCGGGCCAAGTCAGTGGAAGACGCTATGGCCAAGTTTCTCAATACCAGTGCCACCAATTATTTTCTGGAAGAGCTGATCAAAGCTCTGAATGCAGGAGGGCGCCCCTGCACGCGCCCTACTTTTGTTTCGGCAAAAGTCAGCGGGGCTGCCCAGACAAAACCACGGCCCACGTTCCGCCAATGAGTTCAGATAGTCAGTGTGTTGTTAGCCTTCCGTGGCGGCTCATTCCGGTTCGCACGTCCTGTGCTCACGCTCAGCAGCAGCGAAGCTGCGCTTCACCGTGCAAGCTTCGCCCCGACACGTCCTCCGCTCGACCAAGCTGGCCGCCTCGCATCCATGTCTCGCGTCAGCTCACGCTCCCGCCAGTGAGGCGCTGCGCTTAACGGGCTAAAGAGCCAAAGCCGGTAGCTTCGTTTATTTCTGGGTGTCTTCGTCTATACAGCTCACGCGCCTTAATAAGCCGTCCTTGGTCAGCACCTGATGGTTCAGCTTCTGATCGGTGCCGCTGACATAGCTGTTGATCAGCAAGTCGCCCTCTGGCAGCAGGTAGCTGGACCTGGGCATTCCGGTCAGGGCGTAGAGCAGGGTCAGAGTGAAATCCGGGTTGATCAGGTAGATCTGGCCTGCGTTTGAACTCATATGGGCCAGGCCTGAGGTCACCACCATGCCAAAAGGCATGCGGTAGATATCTTCGACATTCAGCTGGGCCAACCGCCTTGTTTCGCCGTTGTCCTTCAACAGCATCAACTCGCCGCCAAACTCACCGAAGTTGCTGCCGGTCAGCAGGGCATTGCCGATTCTGTAGGTGACGTGAGGCGTGATATCGAATTGGATAAGGTCGTCCGCAAATGGCGGCCCCTGTTCCGTTTTCTGATATTGGCCTCGGGAAAAATCCAGCGATTTGAATGCCACCCGTTCCTGCTCAGGATCCGTGAACTGTTTGAGGAATGCTTCCTTTCCCCCTTGTTCAATATGGTGAGCGTTTTTTTGCTGCTGATACCGCTTCTCTGGCTCCATTTGCAGGTTTTGATCGTCGGCACAATCGATGGGCTCAAAAGGTGCTGCCAGAAGAGGCGCGCTGAGTGTGGCGGTGAGTAGCAGGCATTTTTTCAGCATGGGAACACGTCCTTGTCGGTTTAGCGTTCAGGTTACCCTGAGAGCTTGGCGTCTGGCTATAAGCCGGGAAACTCAGTCCCCTCTGAGTGAGTTATATTTGCCGGTTCCCGCACCGGCGGGCGGGTAATGTGGCGTCGGTGTATTAGCCGGATAAATGTTATTGGCGAGTTCATTTATACGCAGGGGGGGGCCCCTTGTACGCACGCGCAAAAACCATCATCAGCTCGCAGGCAAGCTGCTCGCGTTCGCCAGCTAAAAAGGGGCAACTGGCCCCCTTTCTTAACGCGTTCACCCCGGCGGCTCAGCGCTGCACTTAACGGGCGATAAAGCGGGTAGCTTCGTTCCGGTTTAGTAGTGTGCCTAGGTTTTAAGTCCCTAACAGGCATGGACTTACTTGCGTTTTCGCTAAACGTGGGCCGATACTAGTGCCTAGTATTGTTTGCCAGGGACAGGCAGATGCAAAGGGTGTCTTCCCTCCTTATCCCTGGCCTGTATCCGAGAGATGCCATGGCCAAGTTCCTAAACAGCAGTACCACTTAGTATTTTCCCGTTAACTAAGCACAGTGCTTAATAATTTCAAAGTATATGAGAAGTACCTAACACGGCTAAGACCTGAAGTATTAATGAGTTAAATCTACATCTATTATTCTACTTCCTAACCATCTATTCGCTATCAAGTAACCCATCGATTATTTTTTTGTCTACAAACTCCATGATTGACAGTATTAATTTTGATAGTTCATTTATTGCTTGGTTAGTTATTTCAATGGCTTCTCCTTCTGGCGTTTTTCCTGCTCTATGAACAACATCATGGCGAGTTGATACTGCATTACTTAATTGATTAATAACAGCATCATGAAAATCGATAAGAAGAACTGAAGAATAAAAAGACTTTATTGTTTTAATGTTATGGAAAGATAGACTGTCAATGCATTCAATTATCGATCTGTCTATACCCTCGATTGTTTTATAAATCTCTGAAACGGAAATTTTTTTCTTGTTTTCATTAAATAGAGTAAACCTCTCGACAAATCTTCTTTTTATAGCCTTTTTATTTAAAGTCTGGCGTTTAGCAACATCGGCTAAGTATGCCTCCAGCACTCCAATTAATCCGCCATATACTAGCCTTTTTAAAATAGTGGCATTCTGATCTGATGAGACTAAATTAACTATTTCTTCAATCTCTTTTTTAGCTTGGTCAAAGAATATAGTACTCCCAGCTTGAAACTCTTTAATATCATCAAAGTCATCTACCCAACCACTATCTATTAGTGCTGAGATATCAAGCTCACAAAGTGTGTTATCTTCAGTTAATTGTAGAATTAACCAAGCGTAGCTTTCAATTGAAAAACAGGGAAATCGGTATCCTCCTGAAGTGTAGTTGGGATATTCATCATAGTCAGAATTGATAAACTCAAAAAGGTTTTTTTCATCATCACTTAAGTGAATATATCCTTCATTTTTGTAGCAATCTCGATCTTTAACAATAGGAATAATTTTCAACCAACTTTCGATTGAGCTTGTTTCTAGACCATTTAAATAATTACAATATTGGGAGCTAATTTCCTCATTTTCATTGAAAAGGTTTATCAGAGATTTTATATCTTTAATCCAAGTGGATTTCAATTCTTCTAGTTCTAACCTAACGGAATCTTTATTGATTCCAATTAACTCTAACCTACGTTTTATTTTTCCTGCATCAGCGCGGAAACCAATGAAAATATTTTCTCCATCAACATCTCTTACGCGATCAGTGTCAACAAAGAGCCATTGATGGTAAGTGTTCTGCCATTCAGTGATGTTGTAGTCACCAATTTCTATCCCAGCGAAAGTAGACATGGTTAGCTCTCCGTATTACTTAATATGATTTATATTCTTATACCGTTAATGTTTAAATGTTGCGAGGTGATGCTTAGTTTTATTTTCAAAATCTATAGAGGACATATATGGACGCCCCGTATTTTGCAACTGTCGATGAAAAGCGGTTTGCGGACATATACCCGGCGTCGTTATAGCGCCAGGGTTGGTACTGCGCCTTAATGTGTTCCGAATTCCGCCGCCTTTACACCCACTCGGCTTCTAAGGCTCTGGTCCTCTATTAGGCTCTGGCGAAGAGTTATACAGGACACCCACTTTGAATCTCTCATAAAGTCAAAGTGTTACAACGAAGGCCGCTAACGAATAGCAACCTCGGGACTGCTTGGTGCGGCTCTCCCGCCCGTTAAGTGCAGCGCTGAGCCGTTGGGGCGAGCGCGTTAAGAAATCAGTCCGGTGGACTGACTTTCGCTAGGGAGCGAGAGCGGCTTGTCCGCGAATTGACGTGAAGGGGCAGCCGTGACAGGGATGTGAGGGGGCCGCCTAGGTGCTGGTGAGTACGTGCCGGGAGCGCGTATGAACCGGTGGACCGGGAACGACCAGAGGCGAAGAAGAAGCGTAACATGGGCGAGGTTTTTGCCTACTTTTGACCCCAAAAGTAGGGCGCGTGCAGGGGCGCCCCCCTGCATTTAAAACAACGTCATGTTATGGCTGGACTAAGCGGAAGAAACCGAAGCCAATACTTACAACCCAGCAAAGGCCTCCCTCAAGCCTGACGCCCTCTCAACCTTCCTCTCCACAGCCGCCGCCAATAACCCCAACTTCGGCGCTGCCAGGGTAAAACAGGACTTAGCACGGGTAATGCCGGTATAAACCAGCTCGCGGGTCAGTACCGGGCTTAGGGTGTCAGGTAGCACCAGCACGGTGTGGTCGAACTCCGAGCCTTGGGATTTATGCACCGTCATGGCAAAGACGGTTTCCACATCAGAAAGGCGCGAGGGCAGTACCCATTTGATGCCGCCCACCACCGGGAAGGCGACGCGCAGCCGCTGGCTGCCGTCGGCTTCCACTACCCGCAGGCAAATGCCTACATCACCGTTCATCAGTTCCAAGGTGTAGTTATTGCGGGTCACCAGCACCGGGCGGCCCTCGTACCAGCCGTGGTCGTTTTCCAACTGGCCGTTGGCTTTTAAGGCCTCGGCAATTTGCTGGTTTAGTCCTTCCACCCCAAAGGGGCCTTTTCTCAGGGCGCAGAGCATTTGAAAACGGCCAAAGGCGGCCAGCACCTTGGCGGCCCAGGCGTCGCGCTCGCTACTACGCTCGGCATTGAGCACCTGCAAATAACCCCGGTAACCCTCGATGGCAAGGCGAGACAGGGCCACGCCGTCGTCTTTGATGGGCAGCAGTTTTAAGTCGTCACGGTTTTCACGCAGAAGCTTTAACGCCGCCTCGCTTTGCCCCAGGTTCACCGCCCGCGCCAGTTGGCCTATGCCGGAATCGCTACCAAAGCGGTGACTGACCCTGAGCATGGCCCGGCACTGGGCCAGGGCACTTTGCCCTTGGGTAAAGGCCGCCAGGCTTTCGCCGCAAAGGCCCTCTAGAAAGTGCTGGGTGTCCGCGTCGTAACCGCCCAAGTCTGCCCCTTGGCACAGATCCCCCAGTACAGAGCCAGCTTCTACCGAGGCCAGCTGATCTTTGTCCCCCAGCAAAATCAGCTGGGCTGAGGCGGGCAGGGCGTCCAACAGGGCGCTCATCATCTCCAAGTCCACCATGGAGGCTTCGTCCACCACCAGTAAGTCCAGATGCAGGGGGTTTTGGTGGTGGTGGCGAAAGTGGCGGCTTTGGGGAATCACCCCCAGCAGTTTATGCAGGGTAGTGACTTCCACCGGGATGGCCGCTTTTACCGCATCCGGCAGCGCCAGCTTTTCTACGGCGCCGCGAATGGACTCGGTCAGCCTGGCCGCTGCCTTGCCGGTGGGGGCGGCAAGACCAATACGCAGCTTTTGGCCGCTGGCCAGGGCCAGTTGCTGCTTAAGGCCCAACAGGCGCACCACAGTGGTGGTTTTACCGGTGCCGGGGCCGCCGGTGATGATGGTAAAGGGCATGCGAAAGGCCAGGCCACAGGCGAGCTTTTGCCAGTTAAGGCCGGGGCCGAACAGGGCGTCCAGCTGGGGTTTAAGCTCGGGGCTCACCTCCATGGGGGCAAGGCGGTCTGTGATATGGCCAGCCACCGCTTGTTCGAAGCCGTGGTTGCGGCGCAGGTAAAGGCGGTTTTCCACCAATACTAGGGGGCTGGCCTCTGTATTGACCAGGGGCGAGCCCTTGATGGCCGCCAGCCAGCCCTCAAGTTGGGTGCCCTCCAGCCATTGTGACGGCTTGGTGGGCATCTCTTCCCCCAGGTCCCCTTCCGGCGGCAAGGACAGGGTAGCGTCGGCATCCAACAAGGTGGCGCTTAAATCCAGGCAGATATGGCCACGGCCATATTGGTGGGAGCAAAGGGCGGCGGCCAGCAGCAGCGGCTCTGGGGTGCTGGGCTCCAGCTCTTTAAGCCAGCGCACCAGGGCGCGGTCGATGCGGCGCAGCCAGCCCCGTTCTACCCAGGCGTCCAGTAACTCAAGCATGGGCTTTACCCTCGAACATGGCGTCTAAGCCCTCAATGAGTTCGCGCTGGGGGCGGTCCAGGTAGCAGTGGCCACCGCGCAGGAACAGATAAACGGCGCCGCCCATATGGCGGTCGTAGTCGTAATCGGGGATACGGGATTTCAGCAGGCGGTGCAGGGCTAACAGATAAATCACGTACTGAAGGTCATAGCGTTTTTCGCGAATGGCGTCCGCCATGGCTTGCTGGCTGTAGGCGCTGTCGCCGTCCCCTAAGTGGTTGGATTTGTAATCCAGCACGTAATAGCGGCCATTGTGCTCGAACACCAGGTCGATAAAGCCCTTGAGCATGCCGTTCAGTTCGCCTGGGCTGAGCATGGGCCGGCCGTGGCCGCCCAGGGTATGGCGATGTACCAGCATGTCCATTTGCTGCAAATCCACCTGCTGGGCCGAGAACCAGAACTCCATTTCCGCCTGGTAGCTATTAAGGGCCCCCAGGGCCACCGCTTCGCCCCCTGGTAGCGCCAGGGGCTTATTAAGGAGTTCCACAAACCAGCTAGTCAGGGGCGTTAGCCATTGCTCCCAGCCGCGCCGGGTCAGGCGGGCGGCCAGCAGCTTTTGTGCCTGGGGCTCGGTGACCTTGCCAAAACCTTCCAGGGCGGCCCATTCAAAGAGGCCGTGGAGGAAGGTGCCGGGGCCAGGGCCACGGGGGAACTGGTGGATGGAATCGGATAGGGCCTTGCTTTGGGCCTCTTGTTCTTCGTCGGGGTTATTGATGTTCTCGGCCAAGGGGGTGGCGATATCGCTTTGCCAGTCCTGGGTGCGCAGCGCCGAGTAGGAGGCGATATACCAGCGCTCGGCCGGCGGCGCCTTAAAGGGGCGGGCTGCCACCAGGGGTAGCGGCTGGGTTTTCGGCTGGTACTGGGCATCGGTAACGTCGGGCGCCTCACTCAGCACTATGTCGCTGCAACCGGCGGCGAGCCTGGCAAAAGCCTCGCCCAGGGCGCCGTTGTCGATGGGAGTACCGCCGGTCAGCAGATATCCGAATGCGCCCCGGTGCAGGTCGTTCTCGCCCTTTTTGCCGCTGCGCTGCATTTTCACCGGCGCCAGCCCCAAAAAGCAGGCGTGGCGGGGGCGGGTGAGCGCCACGTACAAGAGGCGCATGTCTTCGGCCAGCCGCTCTTTTTCAGCCTTGGCGTAGGCGCCGTCGGTTTTTTCGATATCCAGCACCGCCTTGCCGCTGTCGTCGTGGTAGCGGATGTAAGGGCCCTGGCGGTCTTCTTCGCGGTAGCCCATCACAAAGGGCAGGAACACCAGCGGGTATTCCAGGCCCTTGGACTTGTGGATGGTGATGACCTTCACCAGGTCAGCGTCCGATTCCAGGCGCAGAATTTCTTCATCGCCGGCAGCCGGGTCGGCCACCGCCTCACTTAGATAACGAATAAGGGCCTGCTCACCGTCGAGCTTGGCCGCCGCCCCTTGCAGCAATTCTGCCAGGTGCAACAGGTTGGTAAGGGACCGCTCACCCCCAGGGCTTGCCAGGAGCCGCGCCGGGATCGAAAAGTCGCTCAGCAGCTGGCGCAGCATCGGCAGCACCCCACGCTGGTGCCAGCGCAGTTGGTAACCTTTAAAGCGCTCTACTTGCTGCTCAAAAAGCAGCTCGTCCTGGTTGAGGGTATCGAGCCAACCCAGGCTCAGCTCCAGCACTGGCGCCGCCAGGGCGGCGCGCAGCAAGCGGCCATCTTCGGGCTCGGCGCAAGCGGCCAGCAGCGCCAGTAAATCCCGCGCTTCGCTGGAGGCAAATACCGATTCTTTGTCCGACAGGTACACAGACGCTACGCCACGGGCAAAGAGGGCGGCGCGAATGGCGTCGGCTTCGCCCCGGCCCCGCACCAGCACCGCCATGTCGGCTGGGCGCAGCGGGGTTTGGCCATCTGGGCCTTGAAAGGCGCCGTCGCCGTTAAGCATGGCCACCATCTGGCTGGCGCAGCGCTCGGCCATCAGCTTGCGGTACTGGCTGCCCGACACGGCGCTATCCAGCGCCAGGTGCCAGCCGGTCATGGCCGGCACCGGCGCGCCGTTTATCACCAGCTGTTCTTTGCGGCCATTGGCCTTGACCGCCTCAAAGGGAATTTCGTCAAACAAAAAACTGTTGGGCTGGTGGCCAAACACCTGATTGACGGCGCTGACCAGGCCCTGGGTTGAGCGGTAGTTGGTGTCCAGGTGGTAGTGGCGGCCGGTGGTGGCACGGCGGGCTTTTAAGTAGGTAAAGATGTCGGCCCCCCGGAAGCCGTAGATAGCTTGCTTAGGATCCCCAATCAAGAAGAGACCTGTCTCTTCTTGATTGGATTCAAGATCATAGATCTTGGCGAAGATCCTAAGCTGGGTCGGGTCCGTGTCCTGGAATTCATCGATAAGGGCGATGGGGTATTGGCGGCGAATAACGTCCGCCAGCTCCGGACCCTTGTGCAGGGCTTGGTCCAGGCGGGTAAGGAGATCGTCAAAACCCAGAGTGGCGCGCTGGTGCTTTTCTTGTTCCAGCCTGGCCTTTATCCAGCCGGCGGCGTGTTTCGCCAGATCGATATCGGCCTTGGGCAGCTTGGCGCGGGCGGCCAGGATGGCCCCCAGGGCGTCGATGCCGGGGTGGTTCATGATGGCCACATTGGCCTTGGCGGCGTCTTCCAGCCCCGCCGGGCTAAAGCGCTCCCAGTGCTTGTCGGAGATCTCGGGCAGCAGGGCGTCGGAGTCTACCCAGGCTTTTAATGCCTCAAGCCAGCCTTCGAGGGTGGCGATGCGCACCTTGTTGCCGTTGAAATCCTTATTGCCGTGGGCGGCCAGCATGGCGGCGCTAAAGTCATCCAGCAAGGTGCGCCATTGCTCTTTCACCGGCGCCAGCAAGGCCTGCTGGCGCTCGGCCAGCTCTGCCAATACCTCGCTGGCGTTCACCACCGGCGGCTCGGCCCAGGGCAGCCAGGGGCGAATGGCGGCGTGCAGCTTGGCAGGGCTGTTCCACAGCTCTGCCACCACCGACACATCGGCCAGGGGGTAGTACTGGCTGCGCCAGTAGTCCGCCAGCACCTGCTCGAAGAGGTGGCGCTGGTCGGTTTCCAGGGTCAGTTCAAAGAGGCTGTCGGCGGCAAAGGCGTGGGTGGCCAGCATGCGGTTGCACCAGCCGTGAATGGTGTAGACGGCGGCTTCGTCCATCCACTGGGCGGCCAGCTCCAGGCGGCGGGCGCAGCCCGGCCACTGGTCTTCGGGATATTGGCTTTTAAGGGCCGCTACCAGTGGGTCGCCCGCTAAGGCGCCGCGAAACACCTTGGTTGCTTCCACCAGTCGGGCGCGAATACGGTCTTTGAGTTCTTTGGTGGCGGCGTCGGTGAAGGTCACCACCAGAATTTGCGGCGGGGTCAGCCCTTGCAGCACCAGCCGCAGGTAAAGGGCGGCGATAGTAAAGGTTTTGCCGGTGCCGGCGCTGGCTTCAATGAGCCGGGTGCCGTGCAGGGGAAAGGTCAGGGGGTTAAGGTGCTGGCTCATTGCACGGCCTCCATCAGTGGCGCGTAAAGGCTTTGGGCCAGGGCCTGGAAGTGGTCTACATCCATATCGGCAAAGCTGGGGTAAGCGCGGGCGCAGTAAAGGTCTTGCAGACGCTCGCCGGGGCTGAAATCGTCGCCGTCATAGGCTTTTTGGGCGGCGGCGATGGCCGCCTCTTCGCCTTTATCCTGGGCCGCCAGATAGGCAAAGGCAGTCTTGGGGGTCACCGGCAGCGGGCCATCGAGGGCGGCTTTAAAGGCCGCCAAAATGGGGGCGGCGTTCAAGGGCCCACGGGCCAGGTGCACTTCGGCGTCGGGCGCCAAGAGTTTACTGTCCACAAGGTGGCCGGTGCCGTTTGCCAGCAGATGCCCGGCCCAGAGCCGCAGCAGGGCATGGTATTTCACTTTTTTACCGGCCATGACGCTGGTGGGGCGCAATTGTAATTGCAGCTTGTCGCCGCTGTTGCTCTGCCTTACTTCCAGCCAGTCGGCAAAGCCTTCTGTGGCCAGTTCCAGGGCCTTGGCCGGGTGGTAGCTGGCCAGCAGCCCCTGGGCCTTGGCGGCCAGCTCGGTGGCGGCGTCCACCACGCCGCCTATGGCGGGTTCGGCAAAACCGGCCAGGGGCAGGGCGCCGCTGCCGTGCAGGCGTTCCAGTTCCCGGTTCAGGGTGCCGTCCAGGCTGGCGGCCAGCAGCTGGTCGGTCAGCAGGTATTGCTCCAGGGCGTTGAGGGTAAAGGGCTCGTCTTCGGCCAGCACTTCTTGCTCGTTGCCCAAATAAATCTTCAGCCGTTCGTTGAAAAACAGCTGGCAGGGGGAGCGCAGCAGCTTGGCCAGCAGCGCCAGGTCTGCCGTGGGGGTAGCCCCCAGGGGCGGCAGGCTGTGGGGGGCCTCTTCATCGGGCTTGTCCAGCACCTGGCGCCATTCCCGGGCAAAGCTGGTGAACTCACCCCCTTCAAAATAGCGGCGGCTAAAGGGCTGCAAGGGGTGCTGGATAATGGCCGGTGGCTGTTGCCAGCCCCCTTCTAAATAATCCAATAATTGCCCGAGCAGCACCGACGGTGGCCGCTCGGTGTTGTCTTGTACGCTGCGCCCCACCCAGGACAGATACAGGCAATCCCGGGCCGACAGCAGCGCTTCTAAAAAGAGGTAGCGGTCGTCTTCGCGGCGGGAGCGGTCCCCGGGCCGGTACTGGCCGGGCAGGCTCATCAGATCAAAATCCACCGGCGCCACCGACCGGGGGTAGTCGCCGTCATTGAGGCCCAAAATGCACACCAGCCTAAAGGGGATGGCGCGCATGGGCATCAGGGTGGCGAAGTTGACCGAGCCTGCCAAAAAGCGCTGGGCCAGGCCGCCGTCGTCCAGCATGCCAAGCCAGGCGTCCCGTACCAGGTGCAGCTCTATGGCGCTGTCAAAATGGGCCTCAGCACAGTGCTCTAGCCAGGCGTCCAGGGCCAGGCTGAGCTGCTCTAGGGTCAGCCGTTCGTCGCTGTCCTGGGCAATAAAAAGGTCGCTCAGCAACTGGCGCAGCAGCGCTGCCCAATCCTCTGGGCTTTGGGGCTGGCGAAAGGCTTGCCAGTAGCTTTCCAGCAGCGCAATCAAGTCGGCCAAGCTACCGGCGGCACCGGCGGCGAGGCCCGCCACTTCGTCATAGGGTTCGATACCGGCAAAGGGGCCGGCATTGCCCTGGGCATAGCCCAGCAGCCAGCGCTTAAGGCCAAACTGCCAGCTGTTTTGCTCCAAGGCCGGCACCCCAAGGGCGGCGCGTTGCTGGCCGTTTAGGCCCCAGCGAATACCGGCGCCCCCTATCCAGTCTTTCAGTTGCGGCAGGTCCGCTTCGCTAAGGCCAAAGCGGGCCCGCACCGCCGCCAAGTCCAGAAGGTCGGACAGGTCACTGACCGCAAAGCGCCACTGGGGCAGGGTCAGCAGTTTATCCAAGGCCACCAGCAGCGGCTTGACGTCGCGCTCGGTGCGGTCAGACAGGGTAAAGGGAATAAAGCGCGGGTCGCGCCAATCCAACTGGCCGAACACCGCCTCGATATGGGGCGCGTAGGCCTGAATGTCCGGGGTCATGACGATGATGTCCCGGGGTTTTAGGCCCTTTTCCATCTGGGTGAGCAGAAAGTCTTGCAGCACTTCCACTTCCCGCTGGCGGCTGTGGGCCGATACTAGGCGAATAGAGTCGTCCGCCGTGGCGCGTTTTTCTTCTGGCAGCGGGTTGAGGTCGAGGATGTCTTGCTGGATTTGCCCCAGCACCGAGTCGCCGTAGCCGCTGAACAAGTCAATTTGCTGGAAATCGGCGCGGTAGTGGTCCGGCTCGTCGTAGCGGGATAAAAGCCCGATGTAGTCGCGCCCTTGTTTGCCCCAGGAGGCCAGCAGCGGGTTGGCGCTGGCGTGCAGCTCGTCGTCGCTGGGCTCAAGCGGCAGGCCGGGTTTTCGCTGCTGGCGCTTTTGCTCAAGGCGCAGCAAATCGCGGCCATCGACGATATCGCCCCAAAAATGCTGGCAAGGGTTGGCCACAAATAACAATACCTGGCAGTGCCGGCTGATGGCGTCCAGGGCTTCCAGCACTTGGCTTGGCAGGGAAGAAATACCAAACACAATCAACCGTTTGGGTAGGCCCGCCGGGCGGCTGTCCAAGGCCTTGGCGGCGGCCAGGAAGCGCTGGTGCAGCGCCGAACGGGAAATACCGGTTTGCTCGCTTTGCATGTCGGCCATCAGGGCCCGCCACAGGGCCGGTTGCCAGCGGTGCTCGCTGCCTAGCTCTTCAACCTTGCCGCGGGGGCTTTGCACCCGGTCAAAGCCCGCTTCCCAGTCCGCCAGCCAGTCGGCCCGGTACATCTGGTATTGGTCGAAGATGTCGGCGATTTTCTGGGCCAGTTGCCAGGCCTTGCGCTGGTCGCTGTCCCCTTCCAAAAAGCGTCTAAGGGGGGCGTAAACCTCGCCGCTTAGCGTCGGCAACAGCCGCAGCAGCCGCCAGCGCAGCCGGGGTTTGTCAAAGGGGCTGTGGCGGGGCACGTTATGGGCCCCCAGCACGGCGCGGTAGGCCTGCCAGAGAAAACGCACCGGCATCTGCATGTCTACGGCTGCGCAAATGCCGGCGCTCTCGGCCAGGCCCAATTTCAGCCACTGGGCCATGCCGTTGGATTGCACCAGGAAGGTTTCATTTTCCAGGGGAGCAAGGGGGCTTTGGGCCAGGAAGGCCACCAACAGATCCCGCAGATCGTCGAGCTTATTACCCTGGATAATGGAAAGGCCGGTGTGCATGGGGCTGTTCTTGGCTTGGCGGTTTTCCCTATCTTAACGGCCAAGAGGCGGGCACCGCCAATAGCGGGCTTGGCATACTTCAAAAAAATCTTATGGATTAGGGGCTTGTGCCATAATATCGGGCCCCCGTTCGCCAATGACGGGCCCAAGATGAGGAAGCGAGAATGAAAAAATGGATCCTGGCGTTGGCCGCCGCCGCCCTGTTGGCCGGTTGTTCCGACAAACCCAGCGAGGGTGACCTGGAAGACATGCTGACCGCCAAGCTCAATGACGGTTACGAGCTCTTTGAAATAGACGACTTCGAGAAGCTGGACGCCTTGACCAAGGGCGAAGACACCTACCTGGTGGACGTGCAGTACACCCTGGTCTTTACCAAGGATCTCAAAGAGGTGGCTGAGGATCTCAGGAAAGAGAGCAAGGGCTCCGGCCTTGGAGACCTGGGCGCCGGCCTGGGCCTGATGGCCCTGAAGATGCAGTTCGGCGACTTCAAAGACGGCGATGAAGTGGAACAGAAGCAAACCCTGGTGCTGCGCCGCAGCGAAGAGGGTTGGAAGCTGGTAGCAACCCGCTGACAAGAGCCGGCCCTGGGCCGGCTTTTTTGTCTGCCCCCACTGGGGCTAAGATAGTGCGGCAACTTGTGGCAAGGAGGCAGTATGCCCCAGTGGTTGGAAACCCTTATCGACATCATCAGCCCCTACCTGCCCGCCATCGGCATAGTGGGCCTGCTGATGGTGCTGGCGTCCATGGTGGTGATCCCCTACCTCATCGTGAAGATGCCGGCCAATTACTTCGTCCGTGAAAAGCGCCCCCGCCATTGGACGGCCCTGACCCTGGCCTGGTGGCTGATGCGCAATCTGTTGGCCCTGGTGTTGTTCCTGGCTGGTTTCCTGATGCTGTTCCTACCCGGCCAGGGGCTGTTGACCATCCTTATCGCCCTGGTGGTGTCGGACTTTCCCGGTAAGTTTGCCCTGGAAAAAGCGGTGATCCGGCAAAGTTCGGTGCTAAAAGCGGTGAACTGGGTGCGGCGTCGTTATCAGCAGCCCGAAGTGCTGGTGCCCGGCGACAGCTAAATTCCCATTGTTTCCAAGTGGTTGGCAAATAGCCAACAGGCAGGGGCGGCAATGCTGTTGCCCTATCTGGTCTGATGTGTAATTTTTGTTAACTGGGCGGACCTGTCAGCAAGCAGCACATAAAAAAAGGCCGACCCAGAACGGAAACCACCACCAACAAGGGGGAGTTATGTCACTCAAGCCTCTGGCATTGGGGCTGGCGCTGTTGTGCGCCGCGCCCGCCAGCCAAGCCGCCTTCTGGCACAGCAGCAGCGGTTATACCCAAACCCACTATCCCATAGTCCTGGTCCATGGCCTGTTCGGTTTCGATTCCCTGGCGGGGGTCGATTACTGGTACGGCATACCTTCGGCGCTCAGCAAGGACGGGGCCAAGGTCTATGTGGTGAATGTGTCGGCCGCCAACAGCACCGAGGTACGGGGCGAGCAGTTGCTGGCGCAGATAGATAACATCCTGGCCCTGACCGGGGCCGACAAGGTCAACCTTATTGGCCATTCCCACGGCGGTCCGACGGCCCGTTATGCGGCGTCGATGAGCCCGGACAAGGTGGCGTCGGTCACTT
This sequence comes from Gallaecimonas xiamenensis 3-C-1, assembly GCF_000299915.1. NCBI lineage: Bacteria > Pseudomonadati > Pseudomonadota > Gammaproteobacteria > Enterobacterales > Gallaecimonadaceae > Gallaecimonas > Gallaecimonas xiamenensis. The sequence continues at coordinate 41,027 of NZ_AMRI01000007.1, read as the reverse complement.
CTGTGGGCGGCGTAAACTGGGGGTCGAGCTTTGCCGACGCGGTGCGCGGCGCCATACCCCAGGACAGCCTGTCAGAAGACATTATCGCCGGGGCTTTCAACGCCTTTGCCGGCATTATCGAGTTCCTGTCCGGCACCCCGGCCGACCCCCAGGACGCCGTTGCGGCCCTGGAGTCCCTGACCACGGCCGGCACCCTGGCCTTTAACGCCCGTTATCCGGAAGGTATGCCCAGCCAGTACTGCGGCCAAGGGGACGAGCAGGCCGGCAACGGCGTGTATTACTACTCCTGGAGCGGTGCCAGTACTGTCACCAATGTGCTGGATATCAGCGACGCCGGCCTGCTGGCCACCTCCCTGGTGTTCTCCGAGCCCGGCGACGGCTTGGTGTCCAGCTGTTCCAGCCACCTTGGCAAGGTGATCCGGGACAACTACGGCATGAACCACCTGGACGAGGTGAACCAGACCTTCGGCCTGGTCAATCTCTTTGAAACCAACCCCAAAACACTCTTTAGAACCCAAGCCAACCGTCTGAAAAACCTGGGACTCTAGGTGAAGACGTGGCATCTATTGGTGCTGGCCCTGACGGGGGCCGGCACCCTTTTTTGGTCCCTTATCCAAAGCCCCAAAGGGCCCAGCGCCCCAGTGGCCAGCCTGGCCGGTACCCAAACCGACGGTGCCCTTGGCCCGGGCTTTGTGTTGGATGGGGCCCTAAAAGACCGATTTGATTATTGGCTCAGCACCCTTGGGGAGCTGGGCTTGGCGGCCTTGCCGGAGCGCTTGGCCCAGTCCCTTCGGGAAGCCGGCTGGAGCGAGGCGGATATCGGCCAGGCCTTGGCGGCCTTCGCCCGTTACCAGCAGTACCTTAAGGCCATGGGGAGTCTTGCGATGCCAAGCCGGGCCAGCGCCGGCGAGTTGCAAGCCGCTTGGGCCGAGCGGGACGCCCTGCGGGGGCAGTTTTTCAGCGCTGAGGAAATCGCGGCGCTGTGGGGGGCGGATAAAGGCCTGGAAGAACTGACCTTAAGGCGCCTTGAGATCCAGGCTTTGGATCTGGACCCCCAGGCCCGCCAAGACTGGCTGGATGACGAACTGGCCAAGGCGCCTCCTGAGGTGCAGCGCGCCCTTGGCCCCAGCCAGCGGCTGAGCCGCCTTGGCACCATGGAGGGCGCCAGCCGTGACCAACTGGCCGCCGAATTTGGCGACCAGGTGGCAGACCGCCTGGAACAGGTGAAAGCGGCGCGCCAGGACTGGCAGCAAAGGGTGGCGGCCTACCGGGCCGAAGCCGAACGCCTGCAAGGCCTGCCACAGGCCGAGCGCCAGGAGGCCCTGGCCCATTATGGCGACCAGCATTTTACCCAGGCAGAGCAGCGGCGCTTGGACGTTTGGCTAAGGCACCAACTGCAATAAGAAGCCGCCCTTGGGCGGCTTTTTGCTAACCAGGGCGCCATGGCCCTAGCGGGCGTTACCTTCATGTGGCTTTCCAGCCAGGCCGCTACCTTTGCCAGGGCGCTGTGGTCCAGGTTGGCTTGTCATTGTATGCCCATCCGCTGTTTCGTTTGGGCCGTCGTCTGCGGGCGTGGCGGCTTGACCCTGCAGGGGCGGCAGCTCAAGGCGAACAGGCGACCACCCGGCTAAAGTGGAGTAGATCGCCAAGGGGCCTAGTGGTATCACAGGGGCAACGCCACAGAAGGAGTCAGCAATGGCAAAGCGTATTCAAATAGAACAAAACGGCGGCCCGGAGGTCCTGCAATGGGCAGAGGTGGCCCTGGCCGAACCCAAAGCCGGTGAAGTTCGGGTGAAAAACCACGCCGTGGGCGTGAATTTTATCGACATCTATTTTCGTGACGGCCTCTACAAGGCCCCGGCCATGCCCACCAGCCTGGGCACCGAAGGGGCCGGCGTGGTGGACGCCATAGGTGAAGGGGTAACGGGCTTTAAGGTGGGTGACCGGGTCGCCTACGCCCAGGGCCCCCTGGGTGCCTACAGCCAATACCATGTGCTGCCTGCCAACAAGCTGGTGTCGCTGCCCGAGCAGATCGATTTTGACAGCGCCGCCGCCATGATGCTCAAGGGCCTGACCTGCCAATACCTGCTGCGCCAAACCGCTCCCCTCAAGGCCGGTGACGTGGTGCTGTTCCATGCCGCCGCCGGTGGCGTGGGCACCTTTGCCTGCCAATGGGCCAAGGCCCTGGGGGTTAAACTTATCGGTACCGTCAGCACCGCCGAAAAGGCGGCCCTGGCCAAGGCCAACGGCGCCTGGGAAGTCATCAACTACAGCACTGAAAACGTGGTGGAGCGGGTCAAGGAACTGACCGGCGGCGCCATGTGTGACGTGGTCTACGACTCGGTGGGTAAGGACACCTGGCTGACCTCCCTGGACTGCCTCAAGCCCCGTGGCCTGATGGTGAGTTTCGGTAACTCCTCCGGCCCGGTGGAAGGGGTCAACCTGGCCATTCTGAACCAGAAAGGCTCCTTGTTTGTGACCCGCCCCAGCCTCAACGGCTACGCCGACACCCCCGAGCGCCTGCAGGCCATGGCCAAGGACCTGTTCGACGTGGTGCAAAGCGGCCAGGTACAAATCCATATTGGCCAGCGCTTCCCCCTGGAAGACGCCGCCAAGGCCCATATCGCCCTGGCCGGCCGCCAAACCACCGGTTCCACCGTGCTGGTGCCCTAAGCGCGCCACCTGGCAAAGAGGCCGCCAATGGGCGGCCTTTTTTATTGCCGGCCTTGACGGCGGCCCCTGGGGGCTGGATGGTTAAAGCTTGGTCAGTGACAGGGCAGGACTATGGCATACCGTTACCGGCTGGGGCACAGGCAGCTGCAGTTCCCCGACTTGAAAACCCTGCTGGCCAAGGCCACGCCACTGCGCTCAGGGGACCAGCTGGCGGGGGTAGCCGGCGCCTCTGATGAAGAGCGGGCCCTGGCGCAACTGGCGCTGAGCGAGGTGCCTTTAAAGGCGTTTTTGCAAGATTTGGTGGTGCCCTATGACGAGGACGATGTCAGCCGCCTGATCATCGACAGCCATGACGCCGGCGCCTTTGCCGCCATCAGCCACCTGACGGTAGGGGATTTTCGCAACTGGCTGCTAAGCGACGAAGCAGATAGCCAGCGTTTGGCGGCCGTCGCCCCCGGCATCACCCCGGAGATGGCTGCGGCGGTCAGCAAGGTGATGCGTAACCAGGACCTGATCCTGGTGGCCAAAAAATGCCGGGTTGAAACCGCCTTTCGCAATCGCCTGGGCCTGCCGGGGCGCCTGGCCACCCGCCTACAGCCCAACCACCCCACAGATGACGCCACCGGCATTGCCGCCAGTATCCTCGACGGCCTGCTCTATGCCAGCGGCGACGCGGTGATCGGCATCAACCCCGCCACCGACAATCTGCAACAGGTATGTGGGCTGCTGGAACTGCTGGACGGGGTTATCCAGCAATACCAGATCCCCACCCAAGGCTGCGTGCTGACCCATGTCACCACCAGCCTCAGAGCCATGGACCTGGGCGCGCCCCTGGACCTGGTGTTCCAGTCCATTGCCGGCACCCAGGAAGCCAACCAGAGCTTTGGGGTAACCCTGGACCTGCTGGCCGAGGCCCAGAGCGCAGCCCTTAGCCTTAAGCGCGGCACCCTGGGCCAGAACGTCATGTATTTCGAGACAGGGCAGGGCAGCGCCCTGTCCGCCAATGGCCACCATGGGGTGGACCAGCAGACCCTGGAGGCCCGCGCCTATGCCGTGGCCCGGGCCTTTGACCCGCTGCTGGTGAACAGCGTGGTGGGCTTTATCGGCCCCGAGTACCTCTTTGACGGCAAGCAGATCACCCGCGCCGGGCTCGAGGATCATTTTTGCGGCAAGTTATTGGGGCTGCCCATGGGGGTAGATGTCTGCTACACCAACCACTGCGAAGCGGACCAGAACGACATGGACAACCTGCTGACCCTGCTGGGGGCCGCCGGTTGCAACTACATCATGGGGGTGCCGGGCTCGGACGACATCATGCTCGGTTACCAGAGCACCTCTTTTCATGACGCCCTTTACCTGCGCCGCCTGCTGGGGCTGCGCCCGGCCCCGGAGTTTGAAGCCTGGCTACAGGCCATGGCGATCCTCGACAAGGACATGCGCCTGGCCAGCAGCTTGCCGCCGTCCTTTGCCCCTGCCCTAAAGCGCCTGGAGGCCCACCATGAGTGACCCTTGGCGCCAGCTGCGCCACTTTACCGCTGCCCGCATCGCCCAGGGCAAGGCCGGGGTCAGCCTGCCCACCCAGGAGCACTTGCGCTTTCAACTGGACCACGCCCGGGCCAGGGACGCCGTGCACCGGGCCCTGGATCTTGAAAAGCTCAAGGCCCAGCTGCCCACGGCGCCACTGCTACTGGCCAGCCAGGCCAAGGACAGGGCCCAGTACCTGCAAAGGCCCGACTGGGGGCGGCGCCTGGATGAGGCCTCGGCCGAGGCCTTGCGCCAGCAGCAGGGGGATTTTGATTTGGCCCTGGTGATCGCCGACGGCCTGTCGGCCCTGGCCGTCGAGGAAAACGCCGGCCCCTTTCTGCAAGCCCTGCTGCCGCAGCTGCGGGATTGGTCATTGGCGCCCCTGTGCCTGGTCAAGCAGGGGCGGGTGGCCATAGGGGACGAAGTGGCAACGCTGCTGGGGGCGCGCATGGTGCTGGTATTGATTGGCGAGCGCCCCGGCCTAAGCGCCACCGACAGCCTGGGTCTCTACTTTACCTATGGCCCCAGGGTTGGCTGCACCGACGAGCGGCGCAACTGCATCTCCAATGTGCGCCCGGCCGGGCTCAGCTACCCGGAGGCGGCCCGGCGCCAGCTGTACCTGCTCCAAGAGGCCTGGCGGCGGGGGCTAAGCGGTGTCGAGTTAAAGGACGAAAGCCCCATGGCCCTGGCCGGGCCCGGCAACTTCTTGCTGCCATAAAAAAGCCGCCCTGGGGGCGGCTTTTTGTTGCGAGAGGGCCTTATTGTTCTTCGCGGGCGATGGCGCGGTAGGCGATATCGCTGCGGTAGAAGGCGCCGTCCCAGTGGATGGCCTTAACCCCCTGGTAGGCGGCGGCCTGGGCCTGGGAGACGGTGTCGCCAAGGGCGGTGACACAGAGCACGCGGCCGCCGCTGGTGAGCACCTGGCCGTTGTCTTCCTTGGTACCGGCATGGAACACCTTGACTCCTTGGGGCACGGCGTCAAAGCCGCTGATGGCGTCGCCTTTTTGCGGGGTGCCGGGGTAGTTGGCAGCAGCCATCACCACGCCAACGGCGGGGCGCTCTTCCCACTGGGCTTGGGGATACTGGTCCAGCTCGCCTCTGGTGGCGGCCAGGCACAGGGCTACCAGGTCGGATTTCAGGCGCATCATGATCGGCTGGGTTTCGGGGTCACCGAAACGGCAGTTGAACTCGATGACCTTGGGGGCGCCGCTCTGGTCGATCATCAGCCCGGCGTAGAGGAAGCCGGTGTAGGGGACGCCGTCCGCCTTCATGCCTTCGACCGTGGGGTAGATCACCTCGTCCATAACCCGCTGGTACACCGCCGGGGTGACCACGGGGGCCGGGCTGTAGGCGCCCATGCCGCCGGTGTTGGGGCCAGTGTCACCGTCGCCGACCCGCTTGTGATCCTGGCTGGTGGCCATGGGGGTGACGTTGTTGCCGTCCACCATGACGATAAAGCTGGCCTCTTCGCCGTCCAGGAAGTCTTCAATCACCACCCGGGCGCCGGCGTCGCCAAAGGCGTTGCCAGACAGCATGTCGTTCACCGCATCCTTGGCCTCGGCCAGGGTCATGGCGACGATCACGCCCTTGCCGGCAGCCAGGCCGTCGGCCTTGACCACTATGGGGGCGCCGCGCTCTTCAAGGTAAGCCAGGGCCGGGGCCACCTCGGTAAAGGTGCGGTACTGGGCGGTAGGAATGGCGTGGCGGGCCAGGAAGTCCTTAGAGAAGGCCTTGGAGCCTTCCAGCTGGGCCGCTTTGGCGGTGGGGCCGAAAATGGCCAGGCCCTCGGCACGGAAGGCATCGACGACCCCTTCCACCAGGGGCGCTTCCGGGCCCACTATGGTCAGGGCCACGTCGTTGTCCTTGGCAAACTGCACCAGGGCGGCGTTGCCGGCCACAGCGACGTTTTTAAGCTTGGGCTCAAGGGCGGTGCCGGCGTTGCCTGGGGCAACGTAAACCAGCTCAACCTGGGGGCTTTGGGCCGCTTTCCAGGCCAGGGCATGTTCGCGGCCGCCGCCGCCGATAACCAGAACCTTCATGCTGACTCCTTAGTGGCGGAAGTGGCGCATATTGGTGAACACCATGGCGATACCGGCTTCGTCGGCCGCCTTGATGACTTCATCGTCACGGATGGAGCCGCCCGGCTGGATAACGGCGGTGATGCCGGCCTTGGCGGCAGCGTCGATGCCGTCGCGGAACGGGAAGAAGGCGTCGGAGGCCATCACCGAACCGGGCACTTCCAGGCCTTCATCTTCGGCCTTGATACCGGCAATTTTGGCGGAATAGACGCGGCTCATCTGGCCGGCGCCCACGCCTATGGTCATCTCGTTTTTGACGTAGACGATGGCGTTGGATTTAACGAACTTGGCCACCTTCCAGGCGAACAGCAGATCTTTCATTTCTTCCGCGCTGGGGGCGCGCTGGGTCACCACTTTCAGGTCACCCTGGGCCACCATGCCCTGGTCCTTGTCTTGGACCAGCAGGCCGCCGTTAACGCGCTTGTAATCGAGGGCCGCCGGGCGCTCGGCCCACTCACCGCATTCCAGCAGGCGCACATTGGCCTTGGCCGCGCACACTTCGCGGGCCCCTTGGGACACGCTGGGGGCGATGATCACTTCCACGAACTGGCGCTCGATGATGGCCTTGGCGGTGTCGCCGTCCAGCTCCTGGTTAAAGGCGATGATGCCGCCAAAGGCGCTGGTGGGGTCGGTCTTGAAGGCACGGTCGTAAGCTTCGAGGATGCTGGCGCCCACTGCCACACCACAGGGGTTGGCGTGCTTGACGATAACGCAGGCCGGCTCCACGAATTCCTTGACGCACTCCAGCGCCGCATCGGTGTCGGCGATGTTGTTGTAAGACAGTTCCTTGCCTTGCAGCTGCACGGCCGTGGCAATGGAGGCTTCCTTGGGCTCGGCTTCCACGTAGAAGGCGGACTGCTGGTGGCTGTTTTCGCCGTAACGCAGATCCTGCTTCTTCACAAACTGGCTATTGAAGGTGCGGGGGAACTTGCTTTCGCTAAACATGGCGCCGAAATGATTGGCGATCATGCCGTCGTAGGCGGCAGTGTGCTCAAAGGCACGGATAGCCAGATCGAAGCGGGTCTCAAAACAGAGGCTGGCGCCGTTTTGGTCCATCTCGGCGATAACGCGGCCGTAGTCGCCGGTGTTAACCACTATGGCCACGTCTTTGTGGTTTTTGGCGGCGGAGCGCACCATGGTGGGGCCGCCGATGTCGATGTTCTCGACGGCGTCTTCAAATTTGCAGTCGGGTTTGGCGACGGTGGCGGCGAAGGGGTAGAGGTTGACGACCACCAGATCGATGGGGTTGATGCCATGCTCGCCCATGATGCCGTCGTCGGTGCCACGCCGGCCGAGGATGCCGCCATGAACCTTGGGATGCAGGGTTTTCACCCGGCCGTCCATCATTTCCGGGAAGCCGGTGTAGTCGGACACTTCGGTCACCGGAATGCCGTTGTCTTTGAGCAGACGGTAGGTGCCGCCGGTGGACAGCAGCTCCACACCGCGATCGGTGAGGGCCTTGGCGAAGTCGGTGATACCGGTTTTGTCAGATACGCTGATAAGGGCGCGACGGATGGGGCGGGCGTCTTGCATCAGTTGATCTCTATGGCTGGCGGAAGTAATAGGAAAAAGCGGGCGGTATTCTACACGAAAACGTTTCCGATGGGGGAGCCGGCACCGGAATTTCCTCCGGTACTTGACCCTGGAGCGGGCTCTAGGGTTAGCCTGTGATCAGATCCACGGCGGAGTATGGGCATGAGCCTTATCAGTCATTTCTTCGATCTCTTTATGGACGCGGCCCCCTGGCTGCTGTTGGGGTACCTGACGGCGGCCTTGATCAAGGTCTGGTTGCCGGCCGACTGGCTGGGCAAGCACCTGGGTGGCGAAGGCATCAAGCCGGTGACCAAGGCCGCCCTCTTCGGCGCGCCCTTGCCCCTTTGTTCCTGCGGGGTGCTGCCGGCGGCCATGGGGTTGCGCCGGGCTGGGGCTTCCAAGGGCGCCACCGTCTCTTTCTTGGTGTCCACCCCGGAAACCGGGGTGGACTCGGTGGCGGTGTCCTATGGCCTGCTGGGGCCGCTGCTTGCCATAGTGCGGCCCATCGCTGCCGTGGCCTCGGCCCTTACCGCCGGGCTCTTGGCCGGGCGCCAGCAAGACCTTGCCCGCCCGGTAACAGCGCCAGCGGCGTCTGGGCCGGCAAGTTGCTGTGGCCCCAAGGTTGACGCCCCTATCAAAAGCGCTTGCTGCGGCGAAGATACGAACGCCAGCGGCGGTGAAACGCAAGCCCCAGCCAAGAGTGGCTGCTGCGGCGAAACGGCAGTGACCTTTACCGCCGTCAGCGGTGATAGTTCAGCCGTTGCGGCGTCTACCCAAAGCGGCTGCTGCGAAAGCGAGGCCAAGCAGGCAGAACCTGCCAGTTGCTGCGCGCCGCTAGCCAAAGCCTCCAGCCAAAGCGGTTGCTGCGCCGGGGAGGCGGACCAAGCCAAGGTAGACAGCTGCTGCGCACCTGTTGCCAGCAACAGCAGCAAGTGGCGCCAGGGTTGGCGCTTTGCCACCCGCGACCTGGTGGATGACTCGGCCAAATGGCTGCTGATAGGCCTGGTGTTTGCGGCCCTGGTGGTGACCTATGTGCCGACGTCCTTTCTCAGCCAATGGGGGGGCGGCTTGAGCGCCATGGTGGTGATGATCCTGGTGGGCATTCCCATGTATATCTGCGCCACCGCCAGCACCCCCATAGCGGCGGGGCTGCTGTTGGGGGGCGTGTCTCCCGGCGCCGTGCTGGTGTTTTTGCTGGCGGGCCCTGCTACCAACGCCGCCGCCATAGGATTGGTACGCCAGGAGCTGGGCAACAGGGCGCTGCTGGCCTACCTGGCGGGGGTCACCCTGCCCGCCATCGCCTTTGGTTACCTTACCAACTACCTGGCCGGACTCTGGCCGGCCGGGGTCAGCGGCCAAGGTGGGGATCATGACCTGCTGCCTACCTGGCTGAGCCTAGGGTCGGCCCTGGTGTTGGCGGCCTTGATGCTGGCCAGCTTCTATCGGCGCTGGTGGCCCGGCACCCGGGCTCACGTCCATTAAAAAAGGCGGCCAGTGGCCGCCTTTTACGTCTTAGTTTTCCGACATCAACTGGTTGGCCCTTTCCATCAGCGGTTGGGCGGCGACCACCCGGCGCTGGGCCAGCAGTTTGTTGGCCTGCACCAGGTAGGCGTTGGCGATCTGCTTGCGCAGGGCCTTGACCGAGGGCAGGGGTACCGGCAGGGACTGACCAAAGCCGTTGAGCTCGTCGTAGATCTTGTCCAGGGCCTGGGGGCTGTCGGCTTGGGTGATGCGGTCCTGCCAGTCCCTGAGCTTATCCTGATAGAAGGCTTCGGCCGCGTCCACCGGATACTGGGGCGTGGCGCCTTGGTCCACCTGGGCCTGGTAGGTGGCTAAAGAGGCGATGGCGTCCTCGAGCCTGCCAGCCTTGGCCAAGGGGCCGGCCAGAATGTCCGAGGACGGGAAGAAACGGCCAGCCACGTCGGTCAGGCGGCTGATGGCCGGAGCGTCTTCGGCGGCCATGGCCGCTTCCAGGTTCTCGGCCAGTTTCTGTTGGGCCTGTTCGGAGGGGGTGACAGGATGCGGGTCAAGGAACAGCAGATCGGCCTTGAGGGCATCGAGCTCGCGGATGGCGGCATCGTCGTTGTAGGCAGCCTGATCCAGTCGTGCCTTATATTCCTCGCCTAAGGCGCTCAGCAAAGACTGGCGGCGTTGATCCAGGCGCAGATCCAGACCACGCACCGCATCGTCGTTGGGGAAGATGTTCAGCAGTTCCTGCAATACCTTGGCGGCAGCGGGGAAGTTGGGTAGATCCGGCCGGTCGGCTTCCTTGAGGGCGCTATCGATGCGCTCCTCGTAATGATCGAGGATGCGATCCCGGTTGACCCTGAGGATCCCGGCCCTTTCCTGGGGTGCCAGGGTGGCGCTCTGGGCCAGCAGCTCTTCCACCGGCATGGCGCTGATGGCTTCCACATTGCGTTGGTGGCCGGTCAGGCCGTCAAGCTGGGCCTGCAGCTGGGCCACCTGGTCCTTGCCTTGGCTCCAGAGCGTAAAGGCAACGATCACGGAGGCGGCCAGGGCCACAGGGTAGAGGATACTGCCCGGGCGCACCGGCTTGATCACCTGTTGCAGGCGGCGCAGGGTGGGCTGGGGTCTTTCTTCCTTGAGCAGCTTACGTACCGGCTGCCAGAGGCGGCCCGGCATATGGGCTGGCTTGACCAGCTTGTACTGGCGCCGTTCCTGCTCGGTCAGCTTCTTGCGATCGAAAGGATGGCGGGAGCTGAGCAGCTCGAAGGCGACACAGGCCAGGGCGTAGAGGTCGTCGCAGACGGTGGGTTCTTTGCCGGCGATAAGGGACGTGGACGCATAGGCCGGGGTGTAACCGTAGACGGTGGTTTCGTCGCTCTGCTGCTCGCTCAGGAAGTCTTCGTGCTGATGGGGTTTGAGGGCCTGGGCCACCCCGTAATCGAGCAGTTTGATGCTGCCCTGACTGGTCACAAAGATGTTGGACGGTTTGAGATCGGCATGGACTATGCCCTGGGTGTGGGAATAGGCCAGGGCCGAGAAGATCTGGTCCAGCACGGCGGCGGCGCCTTTCCATTTGAGCCCTTGAGGCTTGGCCCGCTGGATAACCTTGGACAGCGGTTCCCCTTCCAGCAGCTCCATCACCATAAACCAGGTGTCGCCGTCATGGTCCAGATCGTAAACCCGGATGATATTGGGGTGGGACAGGCGCTTGGATTTGGCCGCTTCCCTGGCCAGCAGGCTCAGGGCTGAGCTGTCTTTGGTCAGCTCGGCGCGCAGTATCTTTACCGCTACCTGGGCGTCACGGGCACCGGCCTCTTCCAGATGCAGATCTGTGGCCTTGTAGACGTCGCTCATACCCCCCGAGCCGATCAGGGATTCGATGCGATAGCGTTGCTTGAGGGTTCTGTCTGTCCAACTGGTGGTAGGGGCCTGATCCAGGCTCTCCAACTGGCCGGACACAGTGGTATGGGTCTGGGCACTGGCTTCCATGCAGAAACATCCTTTGTTTCAATCGTTAGCGGTTTAGACAGCGAGTTCGCGTCCTGAACTTTCAATCTGAACTTTACTATAACGGCATTTGTATTTTCGATAAAGATAAGAGAAACATGAAATGGATCGCGTTGACAGTCCATTAGTGACTCCGTAATCTTTGGCCGTTGTCTTTCTCGGATAAAGGCAATTAGGCAAGTTTAATCTCAAGGAAAGGTAAAGTGCCATGGAACTGGAGCTTGAAATTACAAGCTACCACAGGCTGTCTCCCTCCATTCAGTCTGTAATCCGTTTTTCCAATGGGAATCAGTACCTTGGCCGCTCCAATGAGTGCCAATGGCAACTGCCTGATCCCGATAGGGTCATCTCGTCTAAGCACGCGGAAATAATTAAAAAAGAAAATGCCTATTGGCTCAGGGATATCTCTACCAATGGGGTTTTTCTTAATAATGCGGCCCAACCCTTGGGGCGTGAAAATGAATCCAAGTTAAATCATGGCGACACCCTTCGTATTGGCGACTATGAGATTGCCGTGAAGGTGATAGAAAAAGAAGAAGTTGGTAATAAAGAAATCGCTTCTTCATCTTCTGCTAATTCAATTTCTACCCCCGAGATCATTCCTCCTGCGACCAAAGCGGTGGCACCGGTGCCTGAAGCCGTGGCTGAGCCTGCCTCTGCCCCCGAGCCGGCTTTGGGTTTCGGTAGCCTGGCTTCGTCCCTGGGAGAGCCCGGCGGCACCGACAGCCACGTAGATATGCCCCGTTCCAGCAGTGGTATCCCCACCGAGTGGAACTGGGGGAGCGCCGAGGCCAAGGAAGAAGCGCCTCAACCGGCCGCCAAGCCTGAACTGGTCAGCGCCCTGCTCGAAGGCCTCGGCATGACCAAGCAGTTTGCCGACAAGGCGCCGGATGCGGCGCTGATGAAGGAACTGGGCAACCTGACCCGGATCATGCTGGAAAGGCTGTTGGATCTGCTGCACATGCGGGCCGAGCAGAAGCAGAAACTGCGGGTTCAGCAGACCACCTTCCGCCGCCAGGAAAACAACCCGCTGAAATTCTCGGCCACCGCTCAGGATGCCCTGGAATCCCTGATTATCCGCCGCCACAACTCCTTCCTGGGTCCCCAGGAAGCGGTTGAAGAAGCCTTTGCCGATATCCGCCACCACGAGCAGGCCCTACTGGTGGCCGTGGAGAAAGTGGTGGTGTCGCTCTTGGAAACCGAAGCGGTGGTGGAAGACAGTGCCCTGGACCGGATGCCGGTCATCGGCAAGGCCCGCGCCTTCGAGCGTTGGCAGCGCCAGCAAGACCACCTCAAGCACGAATTCGGTGATGCCGAGCGCATGATGCGTTCAGACCTGTTCGTGGATGCCTACGAAAACGCGATTCGCACGTTGAAACAGGAGTAATCCGATGTACGCCAAGTGGCTGCGTCCCATTTTTGTCTCTGCCCTGATCCTGGCCTTGTCCGGGTGCGTGGTGGCCAATGCCGTTTACGAGCCCAGCACCGACCTCGACATCACGGCGGTCAGCAACCTTAATCCCGACTACACAGGCCGGCCTTCACCGGTGGTGGTGAAGGTATTCGAGCTCAACGGCCGCAGCGCCTTTGATGCCAGCGACTTCTTCAACCTCTACGGCGACGCCGCCGGCACCCTGGGCCAGGAACTGGTCAAGGTGGAGGACTATGAACTCCAGCCCGGTGAAAAGCGTGAGATCAAGCTGCGCCTGCACGGCCAGACCCGCTATATCGGCGTGGTGGTGGCCTACCGGGACATCGAAAACGCCCAGTGGCGGCTGGTGCTGGACGCCGACCCCACCGGCTATAAAGACATCGACCTGAAGCTGGACGCTTTGGCCGTCAGTTCAAAAGGCTAACGAGAGGCAACATGGAACGTTTGGCAAAAGTCGCCTGGTCGGAGGGTATGCTGCTCCGGCCTCAGCATTTTCAGCAGCAGGACAGATTTCACTACCACGCCGCCAGGCTGCGTCATAGCAGGCTGCACCCCTTTGGCTACGGCTTTAACCTGCTGAGCCTGGACGAACAAGCCCTGCCCTTGGGGCAGGTCAGCGTGGTCAAGGGGGCTGGCCTGTTCCCGGACGGCCTGCCTTTCGAGTTCGACCAGCAGGACGATCTGCTGCTGGAGGTGCCGGCCGATGCCCGTGACGAGCTGGTCTACCTGGCCATTCCCCTGGAAAAACTGGCCGGTGCCAATATCGTCGCTTCCGACTCCCACCATATCGGCCGCTTCGTGATGCGCGATACCAACGTGCTGGACGAGTCCTTGGACGACGGCGACGAAGAAGCCCTGAGTCTTGCCTACCTCAATCCCAGTCTCAAGCTGGAGCGGGAAGATATGGCCGGCTTTGCCACCTTGCCGGTGGCGCGCATCGTCGAAGTGATCAACGAAAAGGAAGTGAAGCTGGACCGCAGCTACATGGCTCCTTGCCTGGATATCAACACCATCACCCCGCTTGCCTCCCTGCTCAGGGAAGTGCTGGCCATGGTCAAGCAGCGGGCCCAGGCCCTGGCGGTGCGGATGCAGCGTGGGGCCGAGCAGGCCACCACCATGTTGGACGTGCTGATGTTGCAAGCCCTAAACCGCTGGCAACCCAACCTTGAGCACCTCAAGGACAGCCCCCAGGTCCATCCTGAGCGCCTCTACAGCCTGCTGGTGACCCTGGCTGGGGAAATGGCCACCTTTACCCGTGCCGAGAAGCGCCCGCCTGCCCTGCCTGGCTACCAGCATGACCGCCTCACCGAGACCTTCGGCGACCTGATGGCGGTGCTGAGCCAGTCTCTGTCCACCGTGCTGGAGCAGACTGCCGTGGCGCTGAAACTGGAAGAAGCCCAGTTCGGCATCAAGGTGGCGCCGCTTACCGACAAGTCCATGCTCAGCAGCGCTCAGCTGGTACTGGCGGTCAAGGCCGATCTCACCACCGAAGATATCCGCCGCCGCCTGCCCACCCAGATCAAGCTGGGGCCGGTGGAGCACATCCGGGATCTGGTCAACAACCACCTGCCCGGTATCGGCGTCAGCGCCCTGCCGGTGGCACCACGGCAGATCCCCTATCACGCCGGTTACCATTACTTCCTGCTCGACAGCCAGTCCGAACGCTGGGCACAGCTCAAGCAGAGCGGGGGCCTGGCGCTGCATGTGTCGGGTAACTTCCCCAGCCTGGCCTTGGAGCTTTGGGCCATCAGGCAGTAAACCAACACCCACAGGGACGTGAGTATGAAAGACAGCACTATCATCAAACCCCGCCCCGGGGCCAGGCAGGCACAGCCCCGCCCGGCCACGCCGCCGGCGGGCAATGACGACAAGACAGCATTTGCGGTAGTCAACGACGACTTCCAGCGTGGCCGCTTCCGGCTGCCCGGCACCCATCTGGATGTGTTGAGTGACGAGGCCTCCAAGTTGCTGTCCCTGGCCGATCGTCTGGGCCAGGCCAGTGCCGTCGACGACATCAGTACCCTCAAGCGCCAGTGCATGGACCTGGTACGGGATTACCAGCGCGCCCTGCAAGGCCACCAGATCCCCCAGGACAGCATCAATATGGCGTCTTACTGCCTGTGCGCCCTGCTGGACGAACTGGTACTCAATAGTCCCTGGGGCGGCTCCGGCCAATGGGCGGCCAGCTCCTTGTTGTCGGAGTTCCACTCCGAGACCCTGGCCGGGGTGCACTTTTTTGAACTGGTGGAAAAGGCTCAGCGTACCAACGACGTGGCGCTGCTGACCCTGCAGTTCCTTTGCCTGAGCCTGGGCTTCAAAGGCAAATACCGGGTCGAGAACCTGGGGCAGGAAGCCTTGGATGGCCTCAAAGACCGTATCTATCAGCAGGTCTGCGCCGACAAGGGCCGCTATGCCACGCCCTTCGAGCGAGACTGGCAGCAAAAGCTGGTGCCTGGCGACGAACTGACCCAGCGCTTTCCCCTGTGGGTGGTCTTTGCCCTTTGTGGTGTGGTGTTGCTGCTGGGCTACATGACCCTGGCCTACAACCTCAACCAAAGGGCCCAGCCGGTGTTTTTGGATCTGGCCCGGGTGGCGGTGGCACCGCCGCCGGTGGAAGGGGAGGGGGATCTCAGCGATTCGGCCGACGCCCGTTACTTGCGCCAGATCCTGCAGACCGAAATCGACAAGGGTCTGCTGGAGATGGTCTACCTCAGTGACCGTATCCGCCTGCGTATCGGCAACGAGGCGCTGTTTGCGTCCGGCTCGGCCACAGTGCGCGAAGACATGTCACCGGTGCTGAGCAAGATTGCCCGGGCCCTGGAGTCCACCAACGGCCGCATTCTCATTACCGGCCATACCGACGACCAACCTATTTTCACCACCAAGTACCCGTCTAACTGGCACCTGTCTTTGGCCCGAGCCAATGCCGTGGCCAATGTGCTGGCGGCGGGCGGCAAGCTGGGTGGGCGGCTCTGGCCTGAAGGCCGGGGCGAGGCCGAACCCCTGTTCCCCAACGACAGCGCCGACAACCGCGCCCGCAACCGCCGGGTAGAAATCGATTTGATCCCCTGAGGCTAAGAGGATGAAAGGCATGACATGGATGCGTCGCCTTGGAGCGATACTCAGTTCCCGCTACACCGTTATGGTGCTGGGGGCCTTGGCCCTTGCCCTGTTGATCTGGTTTGGCGGCCCCCTGCTGGCCATTGCCGGCTGGGAACCCCTGGCCTCGGTAGCGGCCAGGGTCATCTTCCTGCTGGTGCTGGCCCTGCTTTGGGCCGGCATCTACCTGCTGCGTATCAAGCGCGAGAAGCGAGCCAACGAGCAGGTGGTCAACGAAATGCTGACCAGCGCCAATACCGACGACGATCTGCTCAAGGAAGAGGTGGAAACCCTGCGCGAGCGGATGCGCGAGGCCCTGGCCCTGGTGAAAAAGTGGAAGCCGGGGCGTTTCCGTTCCGTCTACGAGCTGCCCTGGTACATGATCATCGGTGCCCCGGGTTGCGGTAAGTCCACCGCCTTGTTGTCGTCCGGCCTGGAGTTCCCCCTCAAGGAGCAGATGGGCATAGACGCCGTCAAAGGGGTGGGGGGCACCCGCCACTGCGACTGGTGGTTCACCAACAAGGCGGTGCTTATCGACACCGCTGGCCGCTACACCACCCAGGACAGCGCCGACAAGCGCGATGCCCGGGGCTGGAACTCCTTCTTGGGTCTTTTAAAGAAAAACCGGCCGCGCCGCCCCATTAACGGCGTGCTGTTGTCGGTGAGCGTGGCCGACCTGCTGGAACAGACCCCCACCGAGCGGCTGCTCCATGCCCGTGCCCTCAAGCAACGGGTGCAGGAGCTGAAAAACCGCCTGGGCCTGGTGTTCCCGGTCTACCTGTTGCTGACCAAGTTCGACCTGCTGGAAGGCTTTAACGACATCTTCGCACAGCTGTCGGAAAAGGAGCGGGAAGAGGTGTTCGGCATGACCTTCTCCCTGCCTTCGGTGCGGGACCCCAAAAGCCTGCCCGGGGTTTTTGAGGAAGAGTTCAGTGCCCTGTTGACCCGGGTCGACCAATTTGCCCTGCACCGGCTCCAGCAGGAGCGCAACCCCAACGCCCAGCGCCGCATCTACCAGTTCTCCAAGCAGCTGGCGTTGTTGCAGGCGCCCCTGTGGGACATGCTCAAGGAAGTGTTCTTCCCCTCTGCCTATGAAGAGGTGCCGCTGCTGCGGGGCATTTACCTGGTGTCCTCCGAGCAGGGCGGCCAGGCCAAGGACAAGGTGTCGCAACTGGTGGACAGCCAGTTCAAGGTCAAGGCCCAGGCGGCGCCGGCCTCGGCCAAGACCCGGGACGGCTTCTTCCTGCACCGACTCTTTGAAGACATCATCTTCTCCGAGCACAATCTGGCTAGCACCGATCTGGCCCACGAGAAACGCTTCGTCTGGCTGCGCCGGGCTGCCCTGGCGGCGGCTGCGGTCTGTACCCTGGCCCTGGGGGTCAGCTGGTACCTGTCCTACCAATGGAACAGCGACCTGGTGACCCGCTATCAAGGCACCCTCACCGACCTGCAACCGACCTTGGAAGAGCAGGAACTGGACTGGGTGCGCCTGAATGAACTGCTGACCGCCGTGTCCTCCATGCCGGGGGTGGAAGGGCGCCCCATGCCAGACGGTGGCCCCCAGCAACTGGGCCTGTTCCAAGGGGACATGCTGGGCCAGGCTGCCGAAGGGGCCTATGGCCGCCTGCTGCAGGCACGCCTGGGTAAGGCCCTGACCAGCAGTCTCGAGAGTGAGATAGGGTCCAACCTGGATAACCTCGAGTACCTCTACGAGACCCTCAAGACCTACCTGATGCTCCACGACCGCAAGCACCTGGACGTAGACCAGGTACAGGCCTGGTTTGAACTGATGCTCGAGCGCCAGCTGCCCGGCGAGGTCAACGGCCCCAGCCGCCAATCCCTGAACCGCCACCTGGGCCGCCTGCTGGCCCTGGGCCAGGCGCTGCCGGTGGACATGGAGCTGATTGCCAACGCCCAGGCGGAACTGACCGCCATGCCCCTTGCCGAGCGGGCCTATCACCGCATGAAGCTCGACGCCCAGGCGTCGCGCCTGCCGGACTTCCGCCTGCCGCTGATATTGGGCTCGGTGGCCGACGGCGTCTTTGAACGCCGCTCCGGCACCGAACTTGGCCTGGGTATTCCCGGCCTCTATACCCGCAACGGCTACACCGGCGTGTTCCTGCCCGAGAAGGACAAGATCGTCAAACGCCTGGTGGAAGACTCCTGGGTCTACGGCGAAGAGGACAACGACTTTAGGAACCTGGACGAGGGCGCCATCAAGGCCGGGGTAGCAGACCGTTACTTCCGCGACTACGTCTACGTTTGGGAAGAGTTCCTCAACGATCTGCGTATCAAACCCTTCGACAACGCCAGGGACGGTGCCCGTATCGCCAACCTGATCTCCGGCCCCGAAGCCCCGGTAGCCAGGTTGCTGGACGCAGTGAAGAAGAACACTGCCCTGACCGAACCCAAGGAGCCCGGCAAGCTCGACGAGGTAGCGGACCAGGCCAAAACCCTGGCCAATGCCCGCCTGTCCGAGCGTAAGCGCCAACTGTCCGGCCTGGTGGCCTCTACCCTCGCCGAAGAAGCGCCCCAGGAAACCCCTGTAGAGCTGGCCTTCAAGCGCCTGAACGCCGTCAACGACGAGATGGTGGCGCGGATGCAGGGGGACATCAAAGTGGCGGCCCGCTACTTCGAGGAGCAGGGCGGCCTGTCCCGGCCCCACGCCATTGCCACCGTCAACCGTGGCCAGTTCGACGACGCCCTCAAGGACTTCTATTCGGCCCTGGCCGACTCCGAGACCGAGCAGCTCGACAGCCTGATGGGCGACTTTATCGTCGACGCCCGCAAGGTGGTGCGCCAGTCGGTCAGCCGGTCCTTGAACGAAATTTGGCGCTCCAGCGTTTACCGGGATTACCGCAGTGCCATCGCCGGCAAGTATCCCTTCAGACGCCAGGCCGACTCGGAAGTGGCCCTGCAGGACTTTGCCTCCTTCTTCGGCTACGGCGGCACCCTGGACAGCTTCTTTAACGAGCAGCTCAAGCCCTATGTGGATACCCAGCGCAGCCCCTGGACCCTGACCAAGGACATCGGTATCAGCCAGAGCAGCCTCAAGCTGTTCGAGAACGCCCAGCAGATCCGCGAAGTGTTCTTCGAACGGGGTTCTGCCCAGCCGCGCCTTGGCTTTAGCCTCAAGCCGGTGTTCCTGGACTCAAGGGTCAGCCAGTTCATGCTGGAGATCGACGGCCAGGATCTGATCTACCGCCACGATCCGCCGCGCTTTATCAGCTTCAATTGGCCGGAGCGCACCGGTGCCCAGATGACCCGGGTGGTGTTCACCCCCACCGGTAAGTCCTCACCCCTGGCGGTGAGCTACCAGGGGCCCTGGGCCATCTTCCGGCTGTTGCAGGAGTCGGCGCGCCTGTCCACCCAGGACAGACACGAATTGGTGGAGATCAGCCTCGGGGAGTACCAGGCCAAGTTGGAACTGGTGACCAACTCGGTCAAGCACCCCTTCAACACCAGCATGCTGGAAGGTTTCCAGCTGCCCAGAACCTTGTAGGACGTACTGATGTGGGGATATTTCGGCAAGGTGCCCAATAGAGGGGATTTCATCTGCCACCAATTGGCGCCGGCCATTCGGGATCTGTTCTTCGAATGGTGCCAGGCGGGCCTGGCGGTCAGCCGCGAGCAGTTGGGTGACAACTGGCTGGACGCCTACCTGACGGCGCCCATCTGGCACTTTGCCGCCAGCCCCGACACCCTGTCCGAGACGGGGTTGGTGGGCACCCTGATCCCGTCGGTGGACAGGGTAGGGCGCCACTTCCCCTTTATGGTGATAGGCCAGTACCAGGGCCGCGCCCTGGACGCCTGGCGTGACCCCCAGTGGGCCAGCCTGATGGAAGAGAAAGTACTGGCGGTATTGGACGACCATTGGGACGAGGCGGCCTGGCAACAGGGCCTGGCCGAGATCAAGCCGCCAGCCCCGGCCCCGGGGCGGCTGCGCCTGCCCGCCGAAGAAGGCAACCTGGTCATACCGGCTGGTGCCCAGGAAAAACACCTGCTGGCGGCCCTGTTGAACCGGGAAGAGGAGCGCACCCTGTGGTGGACCCAGGGCTCGGCTTTTGTGGAGCCCTGCTGGTTATCCACCCGGGGCCTGCCCCAGGTTGGGCAGTTCGCAGCCCTGCTGGCCGGGCAGTGGCAGGAACAAGGATGGCAAACCGCAACTTTGATGGAGCAATAACCCGATGCGATACCTTTCTTCCGGCTTTACCCACAGGGGCGGCACCCGGAACCATAACGAAGATGCCTACCTGGATGTAGGGGACAGGGGAATTTGGGTGGTGGCAGACGGCATGGGGGGATACCAAGCCGGTGACGTGGCCAGTCAGTTAATTTGTGACACTGTTGACAGTGAAATAAGAAAAAAGGATTCAGGCAAATTTTCTGTAAATGATTTAGAAAGTGCCTTGTTGCTTTCAAATCAAAAAATCCGCGATTACGGCATCCGTTTCCTTGATGATCAAACAGTTGGTTCGACGGTGGTTGCGTTAATGATGCAGGGCCGGCAATTTCACCTTTTTTGGGTGGGGGACAGCCGCTGCTATTTAGCGAGGGAGGGCCGTATTCGGCAATTGTCCAAAGACCATTCGCAAGTGGCTGAAATGGTTGAGCAAGGTCTGCTTGATGAGGCCGAGGCCGAGTCCCATCCCTTGTCTCACGTGATCACCAGGGCTGTTGGTGTTGACGACGAACTGCGCCCGGACTACCTGAGTGGCGAGGTGAAGGAAGGGGATATATTTCTGATTTGCAGTGACGGAATTAGCAAGGAATTTAATCAGGAAGAGCTAAATGCCTTTTTGTCTGTCGGTGAATTGGAAGACGCTGGTCGCGCCATAATGCATTCAGCTTTGGTTAAAAAATCAAAAGATAATATAACCTGTATTCTTGTGAAGGCAGAGCTGGATTGCTATGCTGGATTTTCTGGTGAGAACGGTGATGATGTAACCATCCCCATTTATTCTCGCTAGCCGTTGGATTTAAATGCTAGGGATAGCTTGTGAGCGAAATAGTCGTTTCTCTCTTTGATCTTGACGCCGTTCTGGCGCCCATTTCCGATGACAATCCTTGCGGTCTCGATACCCGTGAGGATGTGTCTCCGGCTTCCCCTTATTTCACCTTTAAAGACGTGCGCAGCCAGGCCCGAGCCTTGGAACGCCAGGCGGTGCTGGACGATGATTACCAGCCCCCCAGCCAGTGGCGGGAGCTGTCCCGCGCCTTGCCGGAGATCCTGCAGACCAGCTCCAAGGATCTTGAGCTGGTGGCCTGGCTTATCGAAGCCTGGTGCCGCGAATACGGCTTCTTGGGCCTGGGGGAAGGCTTTGTCCTTGCCACACGCCTTATCGAATCCCATTGGGACCAGCTCTATCCCCTGCCCGACGAAGACGGTGCGGCTACCCGGCTGGCGCCTCTGGTGGGCCTTAACGGCCTGGATGCCGAAGGCACCCTGCTGCAACCCATGTTGTCTATTCCCCTGTTTATGGGCCAAACCTATGGTCCCTTTGCCACCTGGCATTGCGAGCAGGCAGCGGAAATCAACCGCCTGGATAAAGACAAGGCCGAGCAGAAGATCAGAGGGGGCGCCGCGTCTTTCGAGCAAATAGCCCAAACCGTCAGGGAGATGCCCGCCAGCGAGCTGGTGGCCCTTGCCGACCAGATAGAGTTTGCCCAGCAAAGCTTCCAGGGCCTGTCCGACGCCATGGACAGCGCCAGCCAGGAACCCCAGCCCACCAGTCAGATCACCAAGGCCCTCAGGCGCTGCCGTGACGTGCTCTGGTTCCATGCCGGGGAGATCATCGAAAAGGCCCGGGAACAAGCCCAGGCTGTGGAGCCCGAAGACAGCCAGGTCGCCGCCGAAGCGGGCGCCGAGCCTGGCAGCGGCTTGCCGGCCGGTGCCGATCCCATAGAGGTGGCCATCAAGGGCCGCGAGCAGGCGGTCAAGCAATTGGGCCGCCTGGCCGACTTTTTCCGCCAGACCGAACCCCATTCCCCCGTGTCCTATGCCATTGAGCAAGCCATCCGCTGGAGCAAGCTGACCCTGCCCGAGCTGATGCAGGAACTCATCAGCGATGAGGGTGCCCGCACCGGCTTCTGCCGGTTGACTGGGGTTCCCGGGGCGGGCGACCAGGAATAGGGCTGGCCAATATCAGTGAATTGCCACAGGAGACCATGACATGGATAGCGTTCACAAGAAAATCGACCGGGTCCGCAAACCCCGGGTTCACATCACCTACGACGTCGAAACCGAAGGCGCCATGGTCAAGAAGGAACTGCCCTTCGTGGTCGGCGTTATGGGCGATTTTTCCGGTAACAACAATACCGAAATCAAGCCCCTCAAGGACCGTCGTTTCATCCAGATTGACCGGGACAACTTCGACGACGTGATGCGTCGCATGAGCCCGAAAATCAAGATGAAGGTGGACAACAAACTCAGCGACGACGGCTCGCAGATGAGTGTGGAGCTGGCCTTCAACTCCATGGCCGACTTCGAACCTGCCGCCGTGGTGAACCAGGTGGAGCCGCTGCGCCAACTGATGGATACCCGTAACAAGCTGCGGGATCTGATGACCAAGGTGGACCGTTCCGAAGAGCTGGAAGTGCTGCTGGAGCGGGTCCTGAACAATTCCGACGACCTGCAAAAGCTGGCCACGGAACTGGGTAACGGGGAGGACAAGGAATGAGTGCCGAACAACAGAGCGCTGCCGTCGCGGCCGAGGAAGAAGTATCCCTTTCCCTGCTTGAACAGGCCATTGGCGCCACCAAGCAGACTGAAACCAGCCGCGCCGAAGAGCTGATCCGAACCCTGACCGAAGAGGCCATGAAGGGCACCGTCACCTGGAACAAGAACTTGACGGTCACCTTCAATCAGGCCATCACCGCCCTGGATCAGCTGATCTCCACCCAACTGGCGGCCGTGATGCACGCCGATGAGTTCCAGCAGCTGGAAGGCACCTGGCGTGGCCTACACCACTTGGTGATGAACTCCGAAACCAGCGCCACCATGAAACTGCGGGTGCTGAACCTGCCGAAGAAGGAGCTGCATAAGGATCTGTCCAAGGCGGTGGAATTCGATCAGTCTCAGGTCTTCAAGAAGATCTACGAGTCCGAATTCGGCACCCCGGGTGGTGAGCCTTATGGTGCCATCGTCGGCGACTACGAGTTCACTAACCATCCCAACGACATCGAAACCCTGAGCCTGATGTCCAACGTGTCGGCGGCGGGCTTCTGCCCCTTCCTGTCGGCGGCGTCTCCGGCTCTGTTCGGCTTCGACGAGTGGACCGAACTGTCCAAGCCCCGTGACCTGGAGAAGGTGTTCGAGTCCCTGGAATACACCAAGTGGCGCTCTTTCCGTGACTCGGAAGACTCCCGCTTCGTATCCCTTTCCATGCCTCGTGTACTGGCGCGTCTGCCCTACGGCGCTTCCACCAAGCCCATCGAAGAATTCGGTTACGAAGAGTTCGACGTGGATGCCAAGACCGGCCGCTCCAACACCACAGATCACGACAAGTATTGCTGGATGAACGCCTCTTACGTGCTGGCGTCGCGCATGACCAATGCCTTTGCCCAGTACGGTTTCTGTACCGCTATCCGTGGTGCCGAAGGCGGCGGTAAGGTCGAAGGCCTGCCCACCCACGTCTTCACCAGTGACGACGGTGACCCGGATCTGAAGTGCCCCACCGAGATCGGCATTACCGATCGCCGTGAGGCGGAGCTGTCCAAGCTGGGCTTCCTGCCCCTGTGCCACTACAAGAACACCGACTATGCCGTGTTCTTCGGTGCCCAGACCTGTCAGAAGCCCAAGGTCTACGACAACCACGACGCCACCGCCAACGCCGCCATTTCGGCGCGCCTGCCCTACATGATGGCCACCTCCCGTTTTGCCCATTACCTCAAGGTCATGGCCCGGGACAAGATTGGCTCCTTCATGGAAGCGGAAGACGTGGAGTCCTGGCTGAACCGCTGGATCCTCACCTTCGTCAACGCCTCCGAGGGTGGTGGCCAGGAGATCCGTGCCAAGTACCCCCTGGCCGACGCCAAGGTGCAGGTCAAGGAGATCCCAGGCCGTCCAGGTTCCTATAACGCCGTGGCCTGGCTGCGCCCCTGGTTGCAGATGGAGGAACTGACCTCCTCCCTGCGCCTGGTGGCCAAGATCCCCGAGATCGGCGGCTGATAATGCCGGGGGCGGCCTGGCCGCCCCGCAAGGATGCATATGAACATGGCATTGCAGTTCGTCGCCAAGGACTATCTGGAGCAGCCTAAGGCCAAGACGGCCAGCCCCATCCTGCCCATGGGTTTCATGGCCAGGGTGGCGGCCGAGCCGGACGAGCTTAAGGCGCTGCTGATGTGGCTTGGGCGGGTCAATCCCGCCAAAAACTGGACAGACAACAGCGTCAAAGCCCTGCTGGCCAAGACGCTGGTGATGCTGGACGAGCTGATCAATGCCCAGCTCAATGCCATCTTGCACCACCCCGAGCTGCAACAGCTCGAGGCCAATTGGCGTGGGATCTGGCTGCTCACCGAGCAGGCCGCCCACGACGACAGCGAAGGCCTGGTCAAGATCCGTGCCTTGGATCTTAACTGGGCCGAGCTGGCCAAAGATTTGACCCGGGCTATCGAATTCGACCAGTCCCGGTTGTTCAACAAAATTTATTCCAATGAGTTCGGCATGCCGGGGGGCGAACCTTTCGGCGTACTCATTGGTGCCTACAGCCTCAGCCACCGCAGCATCGGTGGCCAGAGCAACCTCGACATCCTCAAGGAACTGAGCCGGGTGGCCGCCGCCGCTTTTGCCCCGGTGATCCTCAACGCCGAGCCCAGTTTCTTCGGGGTCGACGACTTTGCCGACCTGACCGGGGTGCGGGAGCTTGGCAGCCATTTCGAGTCGCCGGAGCTGGCCAAGTGGCGGGCTTTGCGTGACATGGACGACTCGCGCTTTCTGGCCCTGGCCCTGCCCAGGGTGATGATGCGCCCTCCTTACCGGGGCGAAGGCCAGGGGCCGGAGGCCTTTCGTTTTATCGAGTCCAGGGCCAACCCGCAGCAGGATTTTTTATGGGGGCCGGCCTCCTTTGCGGTGGGCACCGTCATCATCCGTGCCTTTTGCGAGTCCGGCTGGTTCGCCAATATTCGCGGTTACCAGCGGGGCAGGGTGACCTTCGGCGCCATCGACAACCTGCCGGCTATCCAGAAGCTCACTGCCAGTGGCGCCGTCTACCAGACCCGCACTCCGGTGGACTGGCAGGTGTCGGACCGCCTGGAACGGTTGCTGGCAGAAGAAGGCTTTTTGCCGCTGCTGCCCCTTATCAATACCGAGATGCTGGTGCTGCATTCGGCCGCTTCGGTTCAGGCGCCGCGCCACTACGACAACAGCACCGCCCAACTGAGCGCCCGCTTGTCGAGCATGCTCCATTACACCCTCTGTGTGTCCCGTTTTGCCCACTTCCTCAAGGTGATGGGCCGTGACCGGGTCGGTGGCTACCGTACCCCTGAGGAGTGCGAGAACCAGCTGCAGCGCTGGCTGCACGGTTACACCATGGCCTCGGAAGGGGCCTCGGACGAGATGCGGGCCCGCTTCCCGTTGCGTGAAGCCAAGGTCACGGTTCGGGAGCGCCCCGGCGAACCCGGGCGTTATTACTCCATTATCCGGCTGCAACCCCACTTCCAGCTCGACCAGCTGGTCACCGGGGTCAAGCTGATCACAGAACTGACCCCGGTTGCCGGGGCCTGAAGGACGCTTTTATGAAAGGGATCATCGACGCACTGGCCACCGGCCAACTTGAAGACGCCATCCAGGCAGCCCAGGACGCGGTCAAAGACGACCCGGCCAACCTGGACCTGCGGGCCAAGCTGATTGAACTACTGTGCCTGGACGGTCAACTGGAACGGGCCGACGATTCCCTGGCCAGCCTGGTTAAACGCCAGCCCGAATGGCTGGGGGGAGCCGCCAACCTGCGCCAGCTGCTCCGTGCCCAACAAGCCCGAGTGGCCTTCCACCAAGGCCAATTGGCCGACGACGTGGTGGCGGCCCAGGGTCCTGCCCTTGAGGCCCTAATTGATCTCAAGGCCAAGCTCTTTGCGGGCGACCTTGACGGCGCTGGCGAAGCGGCGACCCGCCTGGAAGCCAGCCGTGGCGGCCAAGGCCCTCTGGCGGAGGTCCGCGACTGTGACGACAGCCTGGGTCCTTACCTGGAGTGCCTGGGTACCGACGGCAAGTTCTACCTGTGGCGCTTCGACGAGATCGCCCAGATCCAGTTCCATGCCCCCACCTCTCCCATCGAGACTATCTGGCGCCGTGCCCAGGTGATCCTCAACGACGAACGTGAAGGTGAAGTCTTTATCCCCCTGACCTATGCCGCCAGCAGCGACAGCCGCCAAAAACTGGGCCGTGAAACCGACTGGCAGCAGCAGGGTGAAGTGGTGACCGGCCTTGGGCTGAAGCTGTTCCTGGTGGGTGACGAGGGCCTGACCCTGCTGGAACTGGCCAACAGTGACGTCACCGAGGCCAGCCATGCCGGCTGACATCCTGGCCCAGCTCAGCATCCTGGACCGGCTGTTGGATGACGGTGAGCCCCAGCGCTTTTCCGTCAGCCAGTTGCGCCAATCGGTGCGCCGGGATCTGGAGTGGTTGATGAATGCCAGGCGCAGTTGGCTGCCCTGGGATGAGCATCACCCTGAGCTGGACACCTCGGTGCTGGGCTTCGGCCTGCCCGACTTTACGGTGATGGAGCTGTCCACCGAAGAGAGCCGGCTGTGGCTCTGTGAGGAAGTGAAGAAGACCATCAACCGTTTTGAGCCCCGGCTGACCCAGGTTGAGGTCAGCCTGCGGGACAAGGATACCCCTGAAGACAGGGTGCTTAGGCTGCGTATCGACGCCGTGCTGTTGGCCGATCCGGTGCCGCTGCCGGTGGCCTTCGATTCGGAGATGGAGCCCATCAATCTGTCTGTGACCTTGCAGGAAAGTATGCGATGAGCGAAGCGCTGCTGAAGTATTACAACAGGGAACTGGCCTACCTGCGCCGTCAGGGGGCCGAGTTTGCCAAGCAATATCCCAAGGTGGCGGGGCGCCTTCGCATCAGCGAAGAGGCGGTGGAAGATCCCCATGTGTCGCGCCTCCTCGAAGGGGTGGCCTTTATGACGGCACAGATCCGCCAGCGCCTGGACGGCCATTTCCCCGAACTGGCCGATGTACTGCTGGGCAGCCTCTATCCGGACTACCAGGCACCGATACCGTCGATGACGGTAGCCCAGCTCAAGCCGGCACCGGCTCTTTCTTCCCATATGGAGGTTAAGACTGGCCTGAGTTTCACCACCCTGGTGGAGAACATGCCGGAATGCTATTTCAGCTCGGTGGGCGACCATGTGCTGGCCAACGTCGCTGTGGACAGCGCCAACTTCGAGAACGCGCCTTTTGATGCGCCGCGCCCGGCCGGTTCCAACGGTGCCCAAGCGGTGATCAAGTTGCGGCTGTCGGCGCCGCTCAATTTTTCCGAGCTCAAGCTGCCTTACCTGCGCTTTTATCTCCATGGCCAGACCCACCAGAGCCATGAGCTTTACGAACTTATTCATCGCTGCGCTCTGGGCTTTGCCCTGGCCCCGGCCGGGGACAGCCGCCAACTGCGGTTTTACGGCAAGGAACACATCAAGGCGGCCGGCTTTGCCGCCGAGGAAGCCGTGGTGCCCTACAGCCAGCGCAGCTTTGACGGTTACCGACTGCTGGTGGAGCACTTCCTCTTTGCCGAGAAATTTCTCTTTGCCGACCTGACCGGCCTGGACCCTAATTGGCCGGACGATAAGGAACTGGACCTGTACATCTACCTGGCCGAAGGCTCGGTAGAGCAGGAAAAAAGCCTGGTTCCCGACCATATGCGCTTGGGCTGTGTGCCCATGGTCAATACCTTCGAGACCCTGAGCGAGACCTTGCGTTTCGAGGAAGAGGCCCTGGAATACCGGCTGGTGCCCAACTACCGCAATGCCGACTCCGGCGAAGTGGTGCGGATATTGGGGGTGGAGCTGGTCAAGTCCGACGAAGTGTTGCCCCTGGCCCCCTATTACGGCCTGCACCATCCCCGCTGGCAGGACAGCGTCAGCCTCTACTGGCATGCCCGGCGCCGTTACAACGATTGGGCCGGTGGCCAGTATGAACCCGGCACCGAGACCTACCTGTCCATGGTCAACCAGGAGTTCGAGCACCAGGACGAAGACGAGCTGCCCAGGGACAGGTTCTTGCGGGTCAAGGTGCTGGCCTGCAACCGCAACGCCCCGGCCCAACTGCCCTTTGGCGGTGGCCAGCCGAAGATGCGTTCGGAAGACGCCTACATCCATGAGACCAAGGTGCTGTTGGCGCCGACCCCGACGGTAAGGCCGGAACTGGGGGACGCCAGCCGCTGGCAGTTTATCCGCCACCTCTCCCTGGAGCATTTCGCCGGGCCTGACGCTCTGGACAGGCTCAAGGCTGTGCTGCACCTGCACGACTTCAAGCAGACCCCGGAGTCACGGGCCCTTATCGAAGGTATCGAAGAGGTGAGCATCAAGCCGGCGGTGGCTCGGGTGGGCAGCGGCGTGCGCAAGGGTTTGTGCCAGGGTAACGACATCAGCATCCGCTTTTCCAAGCCCCGTTACGCCGGTGCCAGCGTTTATCTGTTCTCGGCGGTACTGGACCGGTTTTTTGCCCAGTTTGCCCAGCTCAACACCTTTACCCGGCTGCGCATCAAGCTCAGCGGGCATAACCAGGACTACCACGTCTGGCCGACCCGGGTCGGGGAGCGGGAGCTGCTATGACCGGCCATCGCGATCCTGTGGACAACGGCGCCCTGTATCGGGAGATCTGGCGCATCGAGCGGCAGATCAAAAACGACAAAGGCCCCTGGCACAGGGTTGGGGAAGACGGCTGGCCCGATAAGGAACTGGTGAAGTTCCGTGCTCGCCAGCACCAGGGCTTTGCCGGCCAGGACGTGGTGCGGGCCCGCCATGACCGCACCAGTGACGGCAAGACCCGCGCCGTGTTGGATGTGGACTTTATGAGCCTGACCGGGGCCCGTGGCGTGCTGCCGGCCCACTACAGCGAGTTGGTGCTCCAGCAGCTCAAGGCCAAGTCGCCGGCCTTGCAGGACTTTTTGGATCTGTTCAACCACAGGCTGCTGTCCCTTTTCTACCGCAGTTGGGCCCGTACCCAGCCGGCGGTAGCCCAGGAGCAGAGCGGCCAGGATCCCTTCAGCGCCATCATGCAGGCCCTGACCGGGGTCAGCGACGACAGCCAGCTCTATTACGGCGCCGCCATGATGCGCGGCCCTAAGAGCGGCTCGGTACTGTGCCAGGTGTTGTCGGATCTGACCGGGGTCAAGGTGCAACATAGGCCTCTGCAAGGAGGCTGGGCGCCCATCGCTCCCGACGAACAAAGTAGCCTGCCCACCAAGGCCAATCCCATGGGGCGTTTTGCCTGCTTGGGGGAAGCGGTGCTGGGTAGCAAGACCTGGGTTGCGGACAAGGCCATGGTGCTGTCCTTTGCCCCCCAGTCCAAGCAGCAGGCCATGGATCTGCTGCCCGATGGCCGCTACAGCAAGACCATCACCCAGCTTAGCCGCAGCTTTGCAGGCAGCCGGGTGCGGGTGCAATGCCAGATGCAGACCAAGGCCGGCTACCTGCCCGGTACCCGCCTGGGGGTCCAGGGTTGCCTGGGCGCCGACAGTTTCTTACAAGCCGTTACCCAGCCCGACAGAACAGTGACTGTGGGCTTTACGCCAAGGAAAGGATGAAGCGATGTCTTCGATGACCCTCAAAGCGCTGGTCGAGCGCATGGAACCCGGTTGCCGCCAGGCCCTGGAGAAGGCCGTGGGCCTCTGTTATCAACGAACCCACCACAGCGTGGAAGTGGAGCACCTGTTCAAGGCGTTGCTGGATGAGGGCGATGGCGATCTGCAGGCCATCTTCAGCCACTATGGCCTGAGCCTGGACAGGCTGTCTGCCGAGCTCAACCAGGCGATGGAAAGCTTCAAAACCGGCAACGGCGCCACTCCGGCCCTGTCGCCGCGCCTGGTGGAACTGCTGCGCCAGTGCTGGATGGACAGTTCCATCGAGTTCGGCGAACCGCAGATCCGTGGCGCCACCTTGCTCTATAGCCTGCTTAACGATGCCGCCATGGCCGCCATCGGCACCCGTCATGCCAAGGAACTGGACCAGTTGGATCCGGCCCGGCTGCTGGCGGACTGGCCCAGCCTGCGTGAAACGCTGGGCAGCAGCCAGCCCAACCCTGCCCGCAAGGGGCCCATGAAGGAAGAGGCCCTGGGCCAGTACTGTATCGATCTCACCGCCCAGGCCAGGGCCGGCAAGGTGGACCCGGTGCTGGGTCGGGACGACGAAATTCGTCAGATGATTGACATCCTTACCCGCCGCCGTCAGAACAACCCCATCCTTACCGGCGAAGCCGGGGTGGGTAAAACGGCGGTAGTGGAAGGCCTGGCCCAACGCATTGCCGAAGGCACCGTGCCGGACGCCCTCAAGCGTTGCCGGCTGTTGACCCTGGACCTGGCCCTGCTGCAAGCCGGCGCCGGGGTTAAAGGGGAATTTGAGAATCGCCTCAAGCAGGTGATCGCCGAGGTCAAAGCCTCGCCCGAGCCTGTGCTGATCTTTATCGACGAAGCCCACAACATGATTGGCGCCGGCGGCCAGGCCGGGCAGGGCGATGCCGCCAACCTGCTGAAACCGGCTCTGGCCCGTGGCGAGCTGCGTACCATAGCCGCCACCACCTGGGCCGAATACAAGAAGTTCTTCGAAAAAGACGCTGCCCTGGCCCGCCGCTTCCAGGTCGTCAAAGTGGAAGAGCCCAGCGAGGAAGTGGCTATCCAGATCCTCCGTGGCCTTATTCCCATCCTGGAAAAGCACCATGGGGTGCATATCACCGACTCCGCCGCCCGCAGCGCCGTGGTGTTGTCCAGCCGTTACCTGGCTGGCCGCCAGCAGCCCGATAAATCCGTGGCGCTGCTGGACACCGCCTGTGCCCGAGTGGCCATGAGCCAGGCCAGCCTGCCGGCGGCCCTGGAGCGGGCCCAGGCACGGCTGACCGCCCTGGAAACCGAAGCGGCCATCCTCGACAAGGAACAACGCAAAGGCTTTGACCACGGCAAGCGCCGGGACGAACTGGCCACCGAGGTCGCCATACTTCAGGAAACCGTTGAACAGTTAAGTAGCACTTGGCAAAACGAGCAGGAACTGGTGGCCAATGCTCTGTCCCTGGGTGAGCAATTAAGCGACAGTGACGATGCCGCGCTGCTTGAGCAGCTCAATGCCCTTCGCAGCCAGTTGGGCGCCCGGGTCGAACCCCTGGTGCACTGGCAGGTGGATGACCAGTTGGTGGCCGAAGTGCTGTCCGACTGGACCGGTATCCCCCTGGGCCGGATGCAGGCCGACGAGGTTCAAGGCATCCTGGCACTGGATGACAGGCTCAAAGCGCGGGTGAAGGGGCAGGACCACGCCCTGGACGACATTGCCCGGACCGTGCGCATCGCGCGGGCCAACCTGGCCGACGAGAAGAAACCCCTGGGGGTCTTCCTGCTGGTTGGGCCCAGCGGGGTGGGCAAGACCGAAACCGCCCTTACCCTGGCGGAGCAGGTCTATGGCAGTGAAGCCAACGTGACAGTGATCAACATGTCAGAGTTCAAGGAAGAACATAAAGTGTCTCAGCTTTTGGGTTCCCCCCCGGGTTACGTGGGGTATGGCGAAGGCGGTGTTTTGACCGAAGCCGTGCGCCGCAAACCCTACAGCGTCATTCTTCTGGACGAGATGGAAAAAGCCCATCCCGGTGTCCAGGACATCTTCTATCAGGTCTTTGACAAAGGCATGCTGCGTGACGGCGAAGGCC
This sequence comes from Gallaecimonas xiamenensis 3-C-1, assembly GCF_000299915.1. Taxonomy (NCBI): domain Bacteria; kingdom Pseudomonadati; phylum Pseudomonadota; class Gammaproteobacteria; order Enterobacterales; family Gallaecimonadaceae; genus Gallaecimonas; species Gallaecimonas xiamenensis. The sequence goes on along the minus strand of NZ_AMRI01000007.1, from coordinate 9,364 downwards.
GCGACGTTGACTTCAAAAATACCGTCATCCTGATGACCTCCAATGCGGCGACCGACAGCATCACCGATCTGTACGCCGACGAACTGACCGCTCCAGACAACATGGACAAGGTCAAGGAAGCCATCTGGGACGACCTCCTGAAAATCTTCAAACCCGCCTTCCTGGGCCGTTGCAGCGTGTTGCCATACAAACCGCTGGGCGCGCCTCAACTGGCGGAGATCACCCGCCTGCAGCTCAGCCGCGTCAGCGACCGTATCGGCCGCCATCACAAGGTGCCCTTTAGCTACAGCGACGAGGTGGTGGACAACATAGTGGATAGGTGCACCGAGGCCAGCTCTGGTGCCCGCAACATCCAACAGATACTTCAGCGGCAGGTGCTGCCGCAGATGTCGGAACAAATACTGCGCTGCCTGGCTGCCGAGACCCCCGTGTCTGGCATCAGGCTGTCTGTTGCCGATGGCGAACTGACAGTGGACGTCGAGGGCGTCGCAGTGTGACCCATCCCAGCCCGGCAAGGGCCGGGCTGGGAAAACTTGTCCTCGTTACAGGACGTAACTCGCAATCGAAAGGAGCAATACCATGCAAGCCAATACTTACCTGAACTACGAAGGTATCAAAGGTGAAGCCACTGCAGACCAGTACAAGGAGCTGGTGACTGTGCTGTCTATGGACTTCAACGTACACCGTGAGATCTCCGCTTACACCGGTACCGCCATGGACCGTGAAGCCTCTGCTACCCGCCTGGGCGATATCACTATCACCAAGCTGCAGGACAAGGCCTCCCCTGACTTCTTCAAAGAAGCCACCATCGGTAAAGGTAAAAAAGCGGTTTTCCACATCACCAAGCAGGGTGAGAAGATCGAAGAGATCATGAAGATCGAACTGACCGACGCCATGATCTCCAACTACTCCCTGTCTGTTGCCGGTGACCGTCCGGTTGAAACCGTCACCATCTCCTACACCGAGATGATGATGACCGTTACCCCCACCGACGACAAAAACAACGCCCAGGCCCCTCTGGTCTACGGCTACAGCGGCGTCAAAGGTCAGAAGCTGTAAGGCTTGCTGGTTTGATGTCCCCCTGGGGAGGGCGGTCGCCCTCCCCATCTTGGTTTTCTATTCGCTTGGATGGTGTAGAGAGACATGGGCAAGGAACTGCAACATCACTTTCTTAAAATCCACACCCCCCTTGGGCAGGATGCCCTCGTGCTGGAACGTCTTGACGTCAGTGAAGGTGTCTCACGGCAATTCAACATCCAGGTGTGCTTTTTCGCTAACGAACGTATCAAAGATTTGGACAAGTTGGTCGGGGAGAACGTCTCCATCAGCTTGGGCCTGGGCGATAAGGCCAGCGCCAAAGAGCGCTTCTTCAACGGCCATATCCTCAGCATCAGTGAACTGGGCAAGGCCCAGCACAGCAAAGAAGGTCAGCGCTACCAGGCCATAGTGGTACCCCGTGCCTGGTCCGCCACCCGCCGTATCAACAGCCGGGTGTTCCAAAACATGACGTCGGTGGAGATCGCCAAGAAGATCCTGGGTGAACACAGCCAGGCCATCGAAGAGTCATTGAAATCCTTCACTCCCTACAGCCTGCCGTACTGCGTGCAGTATCAGGAATCGGACTGGGACTTTGTGTGCCGCATTCTGGCTAACGACGGCCTGTTTTTCTTCTTCAAGCACGCAAAGGGCAGCCACAAACTGGTGATCGCCAGTTCCGCCAAGGCCTTCGAGCCGGCGGCCGAGAAGGAAGTGATCTATCGCTCCAAAGCCAAGGGCGAGGCCCATATCAGCCGCTGGCTGGTCAGCAGCCAGGCCGCCACCGCCAAATGGGTGGACAGGTCCTACAACTATTCGGCTCCCAACGACAGGGTGGACGAGAAAACGGCTGGCAAACCGGCCGGGGACAAGTTCGGCCTGCAAGAAGCCTTCTATTACCACGGTGAAGAAAACCGTGCCCTGGCCAGCAAGAACCGCTCCAAGCAACACCTGGAAGCGTTGATCAACAGCACCGGCCTGGTGGAAGGGCGTTCGGACCTGCGCTCTTTCAGTGTCGGCATGAGCTTTGGCTTCAAGGAGCACGAGGACAAGATCCCCTCTCCCAATCAGTTCAATATCGTCGAAATGACATTGTCGGCCAGGGTGCCCCTCAATGCCGACGGCGCCAGTGACGCCGGTTCCTTCCAGTTTGCCAATGCCTTCCAGTGCCTGCCTGACGACTTGGATATCCTGCCCAAGCGTTATCCCAAGCCGGTGATCCCGGGCATTCAAACCGCCACCGTCACCGGTAAGAGCGGTGAAGAGATCCACGTGGACAAGGACGGGCGCATCAAGGTGCTGTTCCACTGGGACAGGGAAGGCAAGAACAACGATGAAAGCTCCTGCTATGTGCGGGTGGCCCACCCCTGGGCCGGCACCGGTTTTGGGGTGCAGTTTATTCCCCGGGTCGGTGACGAAGTGGTGGTGGCCTTCCTTAATGGCGACCCCGACCAGCCCCTGGTGACCGGGTCCGTCTACAACGGCACCCACAACCTGCCCTACAGCACCGACGGTGACGGTAAGAACCGTTCCGGTATCAAAACCCACAGCGTCAAGGGTGGAGCGGCCAATTTCAACGAGTTGCAGTTTGACGACACCAAAGGCAAAGAGCTGGTCAACCTGCAGGCCGAAAAGGACATGAAGCTGCTGATCAAGAACGATCAGGAGTTCGAGATCAAGCATGACCGTACCGGCAAGGTCCTGAACAACGACAAGCTCACCGTCACCAAAGACCAGACGGTGAAAATTGACGGAGACCAGAAAGTGACAGTCGGCAAGACCATCACCCTGGATGCCGGCACCTCCATCACCCTCAAGTGTGGCGGCGCCAAGATAGAGATGAAGAGTTCTGGTGAGATCAGCATCAAGGGCTCTGTCGTCACCATCAAAGGCACCCCGATCAAGCTCAACTGATGGATGCCGTTGCACGCTATTTCGCCCAGCGCCAGGCTATGCTGGCCAGCCATGAAGCCGATCTGGGCGTGCTTAAACAACATGACAGGCGCCTGATTGGCGACTTGGCCCAGGGGCAACTGGGGGAGCTGAGTAACAGGACCATGGCGGCCGAGGTGCTGCTGAGCCGGGTACCCGACCCCCAGGACGCCATGGTGCTGATAGAAGCTCGGGAATGTCTCTGGCCTGGAGAACTGGTGCGTTTGCACCAGGAGTTGGCCCAAAGCGCCCTTGGCAGGCCCCTTGCCTGGTGGTTGGCGGCTTGTTACCCGGCCCTGGCATTGCCCCAAGGCGAAGGGGGCTGGCAGCAAGCCAGGGCCTGTTGGCTGAGAGGCAAAGGCCCTCAGGGCCCCTGGGAGCTATGGCACAAGGCCAAGTCGGGCCAGGAACTGGCCGCTGCCACCCTGGCCCTTTGGGAGCAAAGCCAGGGGGCCGACTGGCAGTATTGGCTGACCCCTCTTTGGCAGCAGGCCGAAGAAGGCCAGGTGGTGGCCAGCATCAACAGCCTGGCTCCCAGGGTAGACGAACAGACCCTGGTCAGCTTGATGGGCCACAGCCACCTGGGGCGTTTTTTGCCTTGGCTGGGCACCTTGCGCCAACCGGAGTTGGCCGAAGTGGTGGCTGAAAACCAGCTCTACCTCACCGGCGGCCATCCCCGGCGCCTGGAAGGTCGCCAATGTTGGGGCCAGCAGCTCAGCGGCGACTGGCTTAAGTTGGCGCCGGTACAGTTGGCATTGAAGTTCAGGGACAGGCTTTGGGGCCTGGCCAATAAGGAAAGCCGGGGTGCGCCCTGGTCTTTGTTTGGAGGCCGTATATGCCTTGGCAATTGACCTTGAATGGCCAACTTGGCGGCCAGGACGCCAAGGCCCTGTTGGCCGGTGCCCTGCCGGGAGAACAGGCCGATGATGACGCCCTGGCTCCTTGGCTGGCCGAGGACAGGCCCAACTGGTGTCTGTTGGCTTATGGCGACGAGCGGACAGTGCCGGCAGGCGTCGGTGAAGCCAGGGGTAGGGCAGGATTGATGCTGCTGATGAGCCAGTTGGAGAAATCCAAGCAGGCAGCCCGGGTTATCGCCCCCCATGCCAAGGGGGTGTTGGCCCTGGATCTCACACCGGCTGCTCAGGGCCTGGCCTTTATCGACTTGATGATGGATGGGCGCTGGGACGCCAATCCCGATCTGGCGCCGCTGTTGCGGCGAGCCAGGCAAAACTGCCCGCAACCGGCTGCCGTAATGATGCCGGGCTCGGGGGCTGATGACCGCCTTGAGCGGTTGATGCCGTTCTTTGGAGAAATGGCCGGCTGGACTGGCCCGGAAGTGAACTGGCAGTTCGCCGAGGCGGGTATGACGCTGGACACCGCCGGCGCCCTTTATGGTTGGGCCTGGATGGCCCAGGGTCTGGCGTGGGGACAATGGCAAGGGAAAGCCGTTGTCGTGGAGTTGGATGACAGCCCCATGATGGGGTTGGCCCTGGTGCAGTGGCAAGGTAGCGAAGGATAGCATGAGTACGATCAGTTCCGTCGAATTCCAGACACAAGGCAGTGTCCTGTTGCTGGCCCTGCCGGGCGCAGGGGGCGTGGGCCAGCAGGTGACCTCGCCGGGCGATGATGTCCTGGCCTGGACAGATTGGTTGAGTGGCATTTTTATGCTCTCAGCCGATCTGCACGTGGATGGGTTCTCGAAGGTCATGGATATGTTGAAACTGGGTAAAAATGCCCCGTCACCGTCCCATGCCTATTCGCTATTCGCCGAAGCCCTGGCACAAGGGGATATGGAAGCCTGGCGTCTACCGGTCCCAAATGCCCCCATATTTCCCGCCGGGGCTGATAGTGGCGATGGCGCTGCTGATAATTCCCGCGCTAACAGCGGTTCTAACCAAAGCGCTGGTAGCGGCAATGGCGGTGGCGACGCCCAATCCAAAGGTGCCACTGCTGACAGCGTACCCCCCGACGCCGCCAATTCCGAATTGCTGGGCGATCCAGTAGCCCCAGCCAGCGGCGAAGAGTTGCTGCAATTGGTGGATTTTGAGATCCAAGGCCCCATGCCACTGGTACTGAAACGTTGGTACCGCTCCGGCCTTTGCGAGCGTGACGTGGGCCTTGGCCATGGCTGGTATTGCGACCTGTTGCGCCCCCTGTGGCAGGATGATGAGCACAGCTACACCCTGGACCATGAAGGCCGCTTGTTGCGTTTTCCACTACTGGGCCGCAAGGAAGTGGGCTGGCAGGCCGCGACGGGCCACCGTCTGGAACATAAGGCGGACGGGCGCATGGTGCTCAGTGAGCCCAGCGGCTTGGTCTGGGTTTTCCTGCCCCACGGCAAGGACCAATGGCGGCCCGACGCCCTCCACAACAATCTTGGGCATCGCTGGCTCTTCTACTACGACAAAAAAGGCCGCCTCAGCGCCGTCGACCTGGCCCCCGAACGCCGTTTGGTGGTGAGCTGGCAGGGCCAGTGGCTCAGTAGCATGGGCCTTAAGCAGGGCAAGAAAGTGCTGCCCCTGGCCCGTTATCAGCATGACGACAACGGCAACCTGCTGGCGGCACAGTGCCAGAAAGGCAATGAAGACTATCGTTATCTCGGCCACCTGCTGTGCGAGCGGCACCTGGCATCCGGCTACCGTTTCCTGTTGGACTGGCAGGGCATAGGGGCCGGCGCCCGCTGCGTGCGAACCCGAGGTGAAGATGGCTCCGACGATTATTCTTTCGAGTACGACACCCTTAACCGCCAGACCACCGTCACCGACGCCTTTGGCCACCAGTGGCTGTACCGCTATGACAACGCCGGGCGCATCACCGCCCGCCGTGGCCCGGACGGTGGTGAACATCAATGGACTTACGACACCCAGGGGCGGCTGCGCCGTTACCGCTTGGCGGACGGCCGGGCCTGGCGTTATGAGTTTGACCGCCGTGGCCTGCCGGTTTGTGATTGGCAGCCTGACGGCCGCCGCCACCGCCGGGTCTTTAACGGCCTTGGCATTTGCATCGCCGAAACCCTGCCGGATGGCCGTTTTGTGGAGCGCAAAGTCGACGGCATAGGGCGCCTTTTAAGCGAGCGCCGCCCTGACGGTAGCCAATGGCAGTATCACTACAACGACGCAGGCTGGCTGCAACAGGCCCAGTGTGACGATGGCCGGGTTGAACGCTACGGTTTGGATGCCAAAGGCCAGCCCCTGGCGGTAGAGAAAGACCGCCACCTGCGCCGCTTCGCCTACGACGCTCTGGGTCGCCCTGCTGGCCAACTGGTGCATGACTTGGTCACCCAGTATCAGTACGACGGCGACAAACTGGTGGCCAGCCACCAGTTCCCAGAGAACGCCCCTACCCAGCAACAAAGCCGGCATTTCGGCTACGACAGCGCCGGGCGCTTAAGCCGCTTTGAAAACGCCCTGGGTGAAGTGCACCGCTTCGAGTACGACGGCCGCGAACGGCCGCTGCGCTATATCCGCCCCGACGGAAAAACCGTCCACTACAGCTACGACAAGGCCCGCCGCCTGGTGGACCTGGTGCGCCCCGACGGCGGCCGCTGGCAGCTGGGCTACGACGCCCTTGGCCAGGTTGACCGGGTTGCCGCACCGGATGGCCGAGACATTCGCTTCCGCTACGACGCCAATGGCCAGATAGTGCACCGGGAGCAAAGTGGCGACTGGGTCCAGCACTTAAAACGGGATGCCGGTGGCCGGGTCACCCGCCAAAATTCCCAGGGCAAAGGCCGCCAACCGGTAGCCAAGCAATTTCGCTACGACCACCTGGGCCGTATGGTCACCGCTGCCTGTGAAGGGCGGCGCCTGGCCTGGCGCTACGACAGCCAGGGGTGCATGGTGCGCCATGACCAAGACGGCCACAGCGTCGGCTTCGGTTATGGCCATGGTAACCAGTTGCAACGCCTTAGCCTGCCGGACGGCACCCAAATCGCCTTTGCCTTTGAAGGGGAGCGTTGGTGCCAGGTGCAGGTCAACGGCGAGACGGTGCTGACTCGCAGCTTTGACGACAGTGGTCGCGAGCAAAATCGCCAGGCCGGTAGCAACCAGCAAAGCCAGGTATTTGACCGTCATGACCGGTTGATCAATCGTCGCTGGCAGGGCCAGCAAAGCCATCTGCGCCGCTACAGCTGGGACGCAGAGTCTCGCCTCGAAGAGCTGGAAGACTCCGACACCGGGGAAACCCGCTTCGAGCGTGACAGCGTCGGCCAGTTGATCAGCGACGGCGATATCCGCTTTCGCTACGACGAAGGGGGTAACCGCCGCAGCGAACAGGATCAGCTAGGTAAAGACAGGTTATTGCGCACCGAAAATGCCTGGCGCCGCTATGACGCCCTGGGCGCCGAGGTGGAGCTGCGCGGCGAGCGGGACGAATCCCGCTACTTTGACGCCGAAGGTGGCCTTATCGCCTTTAACCGTGACGGCTTGCAGCTTCGCTACGGCTACGACGCCCTTAACCGCCGGGCCTGGCGCAAAGGGCCGGACGGCACCGTGAGTTACCTCTGGCAGGGTGACAACCTCCTTGGCGAACAGCGCGATGGCCGCTGGCAGTGGTTTATCCGCGACCCGCAAACCCAAGAGCCGCTGCTGACCATCCATAACGGCGAGGTGTATTTTTACGAGCTGGACTGGCGCAAAGCCCCCATCCGCCTCTGGGACAGCCAGGGCCAGTGCGCCTGGAAAGCCCAAAGCGATGCCTGGGGTAACTACCAGTGCCAAGGGGATATCCACCAACCCCTGCGCCTGCCCGGCCAGTTTGAAGACGAACTCACCGGCCTTTATTTCAACCGCTTTCGCGATTACGACCCCAAAACCGGCCGCTACCTCACCCCCGATCCCCTGGGTTTAAAAGGCGGCCTTAATAGCTACCGCTATACCCCAAACCCCGTGGACTATATCGATCCCCTGGGGCTTTGTGACGAATCCCCGCTGCTCGATGCCATGGGCGAGGCGAAAGACGGCGCTCTAGAAGCCCTAGCCTGGGTCGATGAAAAGACAACCTTGGCACCTTTGGCGCAGCTGCAAAGCGACGCGCAGGCCAAACTGGATGACATGGGTGCAGAAGCCGTTGCTAAGGGCCAGGATTGGAAAATCCCACTCCTAGGGGCAACATCTGCCGCCGTAGCGGCCCTGGCACCAACCAGTGTCCTCGACGTTGTGCCCGGGGGCAAAGCTGGTAAGCTAGGGAAGCTCGCCAAGGCTGAGAAGAAGGTTGTTCCAAACACGAAAGTGTTGACCAAAGCTGAAAGGCTAGAGATTCAGCAAACGCTACAAACCCGAGTTGATGATATTCGTGTGGAGCTACCTAAGAAACTTCGAGGTAGCGGCAACGTGGGAGTTGCTCAGCTTGATATACCAGGATTGCCAACTGAGTTGAAGGCTCATAGCCGTATTAATTATCCTACAGATAAAGGTGCTGATGGGTTCGTGCATTTGGCTGACGAATCTGATTGGATTTTTAAACCGAAGGCGGTCGACCCCGACAATGTTAGGGTGGGTACACCAGATGCATATACAAGGCAATGGGATACTGAGTTCAAGATTTTGAATGATGTGGCTTTAAGACTTGGAAGTAATCGAAATGCAACAGGCTCTATAAACCTGTTTACAGAAAGGTTGACTTGCACCAGTTGTACAGACGTTATTTTCGACTTTAAAGATCGATACCCAAATATTCAGCTGAACGTATTTGCGGGAGAATAATCGTGGATAAATGGTCGTACGAAGAACTTCAAGAATTTATCCATGAGGATATTGAAGAGTTTATGGGGGATGGGCTCGATATTCGGCAGGCGTCTTCACGTGTGCAGGTTGAGTATGCGAAGTCAATTGAGGATAGTGAGCTAGAAAAGCTAATTATCTATATGGTTTTATGTGAAGAAGGTGTGAAGCATGGTTTTCTCAGGGACGATATCAAAGAGCAAACCCAGGAATTGTTGCGGCGGATCGATCTTGGGTATTGTGATCCACAACTTAGTGATGAGGAACGGCTTAAGTTAAGAGATGATATGAACCGTACATCATCTCTGCTGGCATAAAGTTACCCCGCCAATGGCGGGTTTGTTGTTCCAAACTATAAGATGTAGCCAAATGCAGGCCCTCAATTCCCAGACACCTTTACAAAAAGAGTAAAAAAGTGGAGAGTAAAAAAGAGTAAAAAAGTGAACATCCATCTTCTGAAACATCCATCTTCTGAGTAATCATAAATAGTAAGCCAGAAGAGAAATAGTAAAAAGGACATCCATCTTCTGAGTAACCAAAGTCCAGTTTTCGCATTGCATCGACAGTGCGGTATTAATCAGCCTTGAGGGTGCTCCTTTCGCTCTGATGTCGCGTTTTGTCGTTAAAAACGCAAATCCAAGGCGAGCGTGATTATCAGCGACTGCTGAGGGTATATG